>NZ_JARBDB010000045.1:0-229 GCF_036577605.1 Paenibacillus sp. GYB004 | reverse complement strand
GCCTGCATGAAGTCGGAATTGCTAGTAATCGCGGATCAGCATGCCGCGGTGAATACGTTCCCGGGTCTTGTACACACCGCCCGTCACACCACGAGAGTTTACAACACCCGAAGTCGGTGAGGTAACCGCAAGGAGCCAGCCGCCGAAGGTGGGGTAGATGATTGGGGTGAAGTCGTAACAAGGTAGCCGTATCGGAAGGTGCGGCTGGATCACCTCCTTTCTATGGAGT
>NZ_JARBDB010000044.1:0-3407 GCF_036577605.1 Paenibacillus sp. GYB004 | reverse complement strand
AAAACTGAATGCGAACCGAAGAAGAGAGAGAGATGAAACGTTACCTCAAGGGCTCTTGAGGCCTCCACGAAGGTTCGTGGAGTATTGTAGGATAAGCCCTCGACCGATTAGTATTCGTCAGCTCCACACATTGCTGCGCTTCCACCCCGAACCTATCAACCTGGTCGTCTACCAGGGGTCTTACGAATTGGGAAATCTCATCTTGAGGGGGGCTTCGCGCTTAGATGCTTTCAGCGCTTATCCCTTCCGTACGTAGCTACCCAGCTATGCCTCTGGCGAGACAACTGGTACACCAGCGGTACGTCCATCCCGGTCCTCTCGTACTAAGGACAGCTCCTCTCAAATTTCCTACGCCCACGACAGATAGGGACCGAACTGTCTCACGACGTTCTGAACCCAGCTCGCGTACCGCTTTAATGGGCGAACAGCCCAACCCTTGGGACCTACTTCAGCCCCAGGATGCGATGAGCCGACATCGAGGTGCCAAACCTCCCCGTCGATGTGGACTCTTGGGGGAGATAAGCCTGTTATCCCCAGGGTAGCTTTTATCCGTTGAGCGATGGCCCTTCCATTCGGTACCACCGGATCACTAAGCCCGACTTTCGTCCCTGCTCGACTTGTGGGTCTTGCAGTCAAGCTCCCTTATGCCTTTGCACTCTCCGAATGATTTCCAACCATTCTGAGGGAACCTTGGGGCGCCTCCGTTACTTTTTAGGAGGCGACCGCCCCAGTCAAACTGCCCGCCTGACACGGTCCCTCTACCGGGTCACGGTAGCAGGTTAGAACTCCAATACGATCAGGGTGGTATCCCAACGGCGCCTCCATCGAAGCTGGCGCTCCGACTTCCACGGCTCCCACCTATCCTGTACAGATCGTACCAAAGTCCAATATCAAGCTGCAGTAAAGCTCCATGGGGTCTTTCCGTCACGTCGCGGGTAACCTGCATCTTCACAGGTACTAAAATTTCACCGGATCTCTCGTTGAGACAGCGCCCAAGTCGTTACGCCATTCGTGCGGGTCAGAATTTACCTGACAAGGAATTTCGCTACCTTAGGACCGTTATAGTTACGGCCGCCGTTTACTGGGGCTTCGGTTCACAGCTTCGGGCTAAACCCTAACCGCTCCCCTTAACCTTCCAGCACCGGGCAGGCGTCAGCCCGTATACTTCGCCTTACGGCTTCGCACAGACCTGTGTTTTTGCTAAACAGTCGCTTGGGCCTTTTCACTGCGGCCCCCTCGGGCTATTCACCCTACCGAGGCACCCCTTCTCCCGAAGTTACGGGGTCATTTTGCCGAGTTCCTTAACGAGAGTTCTTCCGCGCGCCTTAGAATTCTCTTCCCACCCACCTGTGTCGGTTTGCGGTACGGGCACCTTCGCCTGGCTAGAGGCTTTTCTTGGCAGCTTGAGATCATGACCTTCGGTACTGCAATGTTCCCTCCCCGTCACAGCTCAGCCTTAATGGTCAGCGGATTTGCCTACTGACCAGCCTTACTGCTTGGACAGACATCCATCAGTCTGCGTCACTACCCTTCTGCGTCACCCCATTGCTCGTAACGGCTTACGGTGGTACAGGAATGTCAACCTGTTGTCCATCGACTACGCCTTTCGGCCTCGCCTTAGGTCCCGACTTACCCTGAGCGGACGAGCCTTCCTCAGGAACCCTTAGGTTTTCGGCGGACTGGATTCTCACCAGTCTTTTCGTTACTCATACCGGCATTCTCACTTGTATGCACTCCACCAGTCCTTCCGGTCTGACTTCGACGCGCATACAACGCTCCCCTACCCAAGTACAACAAAGTTGTACGAGCCATAGCTTCGGTGGCGTGTTTAGCCCCGTTACATTTTCGGCGCAGAGTCACTCGACCAGTGAGCTATTACGCACTCTTTAAATGGTGGCTGCTTCTAAGCCAACATCCTGGTTGTCTGTGCAACTCCACATCCTTTCCCACTTAACACGCACTTGGGGACCTTAGCTGATGATCTGGGCTCTTTCCCTCTTGACGACGGATCTTAGCACTCGCCGTCTGACTCCCGGAATTCAAGTTTGCGGCATTCGGAGTTTGACTGGACTTGGTAACCCTTGGCGGGCCCCGCACCCAATCAGTGCTCTACCTCCGCGACTCATTTCCGAGGCTAGCCCTAAAGCTATTTCGGGGAGAACCAGCTATCTCCGAGTTCGATTGGAATTTCTCCGCTACCCCCACCTCATCCCCGAGCTTTTCAACGCTCGTGGGTTCGGGCCTCCAGTGCGTGTTACCGCACCTTCACCCTGGGCAGGGGTAGATCACACGGTTTCGGGTCTACGTCCACGTACTGATTCGCCCTATTCAGACTCGCTTTCGCTGCGGCTCCACCTCTTCGGCTTAACCTCGCACGGGAACGTAACTCGCCGGTTCATTCTACAAAAGGCACGCCATCAGCCGTTAATGGCCTCTGACTTTTTGTAAGCGCACGGTTTCAGGTTCTATTTCACTCCCCTCCCGGGGTGCTTTTCACCTTTCCCTCACGGTACTGCTTCGCTATCGGTCGCTAGGGAGTATTTAGCCTTGGCAGATGGTCCTGCCGGATTCCGACGGGGTTTCCCGTGCCCCGCCGTACTCAGGATCCGTCTAGGCATACGCAAGCTTTCGGTTACAGGGCTTTTACCTTCTGTGGCCGGCCTTTCCAGACCGCTTCGCCTAACCTGCTTTTGCCATATCGACGTCCTACAACCCCGATCCCCGAAGGGATCGGTTTGGGCTTTTCCGCGTTCGCTCGCCGCTACTGACGGAATCACATTTGTTTTCTTTTCCTCCAGGTACTTAGATGTTTCAGTTCCCTGGGTGTGCCTCCATGCTGCCTATGTATTCAGCAACAGGTGACTGCGTATTACCGCAGCCGGGTTTCCCCATTCGGACATCCCCGGATCGAAGCCTGCTTACGACTCCCCGAGGCATTATCGTAGTTCGCCACGTCCTTCTTCGGCTCCTAGCGCCTAGGCATCCTCCGTGCGCCCTTATTAGCTTATCCATGATTTTTGAATGTTCCGTTAGGATGTTCGAAAAGATCGAACGTTTCAGCCTCTAAGATCACCTTTACAGATGTTCTTGCTCTCTTCGTTTCGCTATCCAGTTTTCAAGGAACAACGTTGCGATTATCGGTTTTCGAAGCTTGCCAACTTCGTGCGTTTCTTCTATATGAAGTTCCGCATTCTGTTGTTTTCGCTCGAAAGCGACAAGTGCTATATTACCACAAGTCCCATTCGCATTTCAAGTCGAATTTTGAAGTTTTTTGCGGTATTTTTTGGTGGAGCCAAGGAGGATCGAACTCCTGACCTCCTGCTTGCAAGGCAGGCGCTCTCCCAGCTGAGCTATGGCCCCAAATAGATCCCGAAGGATATTTGGAAATGGTGGGCCTTAGTGGACTC
>NZ_JARBDB010000043.1:0-64553 GCF_036577605.1 Paenibacillus sp. GYB004 | reverse complement strand
ACACAAAGGGCTTTTGGAAAGGGCTCTTTACCTGCTATGACCACCCACACCTTCCTCGCACCAACAACGATCATGAACGATTTTTCAGAAAGACGAAAACTCGTCACCGACGAATGACAGGATTAAGAAGCTGGAACGAATACATTATTCGCTCCGGCGAGTTTGTCGTGTTCGTTGATGACGCCCTCCGTCAGAAAGACCTCCTAGAACGTCTTCAAAGCGTCAGCTACCAAACTTTTCGGGAAGAACGAGTTCGATGGTCTCATCGTTTGGAAGAGACAACGAAGCGTCGACGCTTCCGACGCAACCCACAAAAGTATCTACAAGAGATTGAAACTAAATATTGTTCGTTAATTGGTCAGTCGTAGTTTTTTTTGAACATCAACGACACTCCTTAAAGCTTAAAATAAAACACTACATTATGTAGTATATCATCGAGTTGTACTTTTTTACCACTAGTATAAAAAGTATAACAAGTGAATAGTTACAATTTCTATGGGAGTTTATTCCGTGTGCAACGTAGTTGCGTGAGCTGCTTCCTGTCTCTGGGGGGTATGTAATGCCATAGAATCATTAATCTTTCTTTCAATTTCAGTCACACCATTTTCTTGTTACGGAATTCCTTTGCCTTTTAACTTGAAAATATACAGAATAAAGAATAAAGTTGCGCCAGGATAAAGGCGCAACTTTTAAGACTACGAAATGTAGTGTATTGGTCCAAAAAAAGTTATCACTATTGCCTTTACAGAACACGTCTTGCAGTAATATAACGAGAATCCCAATAGCCAGCCATATCCCCGATGGTTACGCCAATTCCTTTTCTATACGTGTGTAGCAGTTTTCCATTGCCCATATATATAGCAACATGACCTACTTTTCCTGGGCCTGTTTTCGGTGTTGAAAAGAAGACCAGATCGCCTTTACGCAATTTACTTTTAGGAACATAGGTGCCTGACTTTATTTGCTGCCTGCTGCTGCGTGGGAGGTCGATCCCATATTGCTTATAAACGTATTGAGTAAAGGAAGAACAGTCGAACACATCTGTACGACCTGCTTTTGCTCCAAATTGATAAGGAGTGCCCAGAAACTTTTTCCCTGTGGAAATGATTTTATCCGCCTTGGATGCAGAAACAGTAACACTTGTCTCTGCTTTAGCTGTGTTAGGAGATATAAAAATATTACCGGAAATAGCAAAAGCCGTAGCAAGACTGACACCAGCAAAAGTTTTCATCCATTTGGAATTCAATCTAATCATAACATCCTCCTCGTGTTGACTGAATTAGGTTGGCCACCTGTGTTTTAGTATAACAGGTTCTATAAAACCAACATTTACATATAGCCAGTAGAAGGTAGTACTGGTACTGGTTTCAAACCGATTATTAAAATACGATTAGAAATATTCGAAGGATTTATGTTGATTTTCTATTAACAATAGGGTAATTTATTTAGCTTATCGAAATGGACCTACGTCCGAAACGGTAATATGTCAACCGTCCGTCACTCTGAACAACATAGCTTGGAATTCTTTATGTGGTATTGGGAGAGCAGGACCTTAGAACTGATCGTTCACAATGTTGCTTAGTAATCTCAACTGATCAAAGTACCATTCCAATAATTTTAAAGTTTATTCTTCTAAAAAAAAGTTGTAAAATGGCACTATACCGTTGAAACAAAGATAAAACTTTATCGAAATATATCATTTGTTATACTACAACTCGTAGTGTTAAGGTGGGGGAAAAATGGTTAATGTAAAAAAAATCAATATAAATGAAGAAGGGTTGAATCGATTTTTTGGTCCTCTCGAAGCCAAAATTATGAACATCTTATGGTTATCCGATGGGATGAGTATTAAAGATGTGCAGACAATTATAAACCAGGATAGCCCGATTTCATTTAATGCTGTCATGACTGTTATGAATCGTTTGTTGGAAAAGGGGCATTTAAAGAAAACGATCACAGGTAAAGGACGTTCGAGAAACTCAATTTATACTTCTGTTCAGTCAAAAGAACAGTTTTTAATGGAGCAGACGAAAGTTGTAACCCAAGGGTTAATTCAAGAATTTGGTGATCTTGTTGTCAGTCATATGATAGATGCCTTAGATAACACGGATCCTGACTTACTCGAAAAGCTTCAACATAAATTAAATTCAATGAAAAGCAGGGAATAAACAATGAAACCGACAGTAAAGTCGCATTTAGTGTTTACCTTGTTACTTTTTTTCAGTACATTTATGTTATTAGAGATGGGGCTATTTATTGCACACCAACTTTTAAACGTACAATTGAAATGGAACTTGTTTCAATATTGTTTATCTGGACTTAACGAGCAAACAGTCGGACATGACATCACGAAAATCATGTTCAATGTATTGATTATGTATACACTAGCTAGGATTTTCTTTCGAATTGCCAAACAAATTTATATGTCATGCAAGTGGAACCGAATTTTTCACGCTAAGGAAAATACCAAGTTAACCAAAATACTCAACTCTAAATACCGGAATTGGAACACCAGATTTTTAGTTGTTCAGGATGATTCATTTATAGCTTTAACAATAGGAATGTTGCGTCCTAAAATAATTGTTTCTAGTGGGCTGCTCGGCATGTTTTCGGAACAGGAAACGAAATCGATTTTGCTTCATGAATGGCACCACTACCGTAACTATGATCCTTTAAAGATTTTCATAACGACTGTGATCTCGGATGGCATGGGCTATATCCCCATAATTCGAGCGTCGGTACGATATTATAAAACATGGAGCGAGCTTTTAGCGGATCGTTTTGTTATAAAGAAAATGGATTCGGTTTATGATTTGGCCAATGTTTTATTACGGCTTTCAAATTTAAATAAAGTTCGTAATTATGCTACTGGAGTTTATTTTGCCAATAGCACAATCAACTACCGCATTCAGCAGGTACTCGAGCCAGAAAAGTCGATTCATGTTCCTTTTTTGCAGACCAAACCTGTTTTACTTTCTCTGTTTGTCATTTTTGTTTTAAGCAGTATTGTGATGGGTGGGTGTGCATAAGGCATACCCCTTTTTCATGAGAAAAAGAGGTGTTATTTAAATGCACAAGAATAGGACGCTTAAGTAACGAATACATTTTATTTATTTACACTTAATCAGGAGGAGAGAGTATGCCTGGGGCAATTATCTTTAATGGAATTTATGTGAATTCCCAGAGAATAAACGCTGCAATCTTTGTTGGCGAAAATGCTTCGCCAGGCTGGGATTCTCATAACAAAAATCAAATGTCTGTAGGCAAGGTGAAAAACGGGTTTGGCGGTGAGTCAACCTTTTCGGGGAACTTATGTTTAATTTCGGACAACGACTTCTTGGATACGCTTATTTTAGATGGCTACGAGAAGGAAGGTGGGCCAAGCATCCAGTCGTAAGGACTGCATTTTATCGTATCATAAAACTGTGAATATTGAACTAGTGAAGGGATATTAACACGCCATATGGTGACCGGACTTATTAGCGCATATCCAAGAATAAGTCTCTAATTAATTACACATAAAATCATAATAATTAGCCAAAATAATTAGGCGGATAGGTTATAACGAGTATGAAACTCATTTCCCACTCTGAGGATTTTATAAATGATGGATTTCGATGCAGACATAATCTTTTTGAGTTAAGTATCAAACCAAAAAGGCCATGAATCATGGCTTTTTGTTTTAATGTACGCCCAGCATGGGCGTCATCTCTACGGTGAAAGTTCGGAATGGGGGCTGGCAAGCGCCTACTATTAGCCAAAAGCAAGGGTGTCTGTCGCGAGGCAGAATCTGAAAGAAGCTTACGGCAAACGCACGGCTTGAGGTACACGAATCCAATTTGAGGCGGTCGCAGTCGGATGAGTCTCCATTACAAAAGGTGTTAGCGCGGAGATCGGTGGCCATCAATACTTTGCAGGCAACCTGAAATTGTTCGAGGAACTAAACATTCAAAAGCCGTTTATCCCGAAAATGGCTAAGTCACGTGCAGACGACATTGTTCAGATCCATACCGTTCCGAAACTTGTCGCCTTGACGGGAAGCGATCCCTTTGGAATGGAGGGCAAAACTCATGTCACATGAGCAATTTCAACATTGCATCGATGAATGATTAAAGTGTATGCTGGCATGCAATCACTGTTATGACGCTTGTTTGAATGAAGAGCACCTAGCGATGATGAAAGAATGTATTCGGCTTGATCAAGAGTGCGCCGACATTTGTGCTTTCGCTGCACAAGCGATGTCCCGTAACAGTCTTTATGCGAAAGAGCTTTGCAGGATTTGCGCCGATATTTGTGAAGCTTGCGGGAATGAGTGTAAGAAACATGAACATGAGCACTGTCAGTGCTGTGCCGATGCCTGTTTCTCCTGTGCAAAAACTTGCCGCTCTATGGCGAGATAATTACATCGATACGAAAGCAGCCTATCCTCCAAAAACACGGGGGCATAGGCTGCTTTACATATAAACCATTCTTGCTCCAATAAGTTTGTAAATGAAGAAAAGTAGGCTAATACTAACAACATTATTAGAGGAAGAGCCGCTTGATCGAATAAATGTTTAAGGATGTTCAAATCTTAAAGAGTAGGAGGTATATTTACAATGATGGATGGCATGATGATGGATAGTTCTATGATGATCATGATGTGCATGATGATGGGAATCGGGGCGCTGATCTTTATCGTTACTTGGGGCAACGGTTTATGTTGTCATTCGATCATTGATGATGAAGAGTCGAGTTGTGGATCGCCCTTTGATGATATTAAAAGAACGTTATGTGAAGGGCGAATTGAGCGATGAAGAATATAGTCGAATGAGAAAAACTATCGTTGATTTGAAGTAAATAAAAATGTCTGTACATAGATGAATTGTTGTATCTGATTGAACTTGTTGCTGAATAAAGAAATCGAGGAATCGTTTCAAACTGGTGCAGTAAGAAGGCAGTCAATCCAAACAGCAATCAGTAGCTCCTTCACCGGAAGCTGCTTTTTTCTTTTTTAATGTTAATACTGCGATAACATTCGACATGTAAGATCAAACTATAAATAAGCAAATAATTATATGGCTATTTACAACGGGTAGGGGAGTGTGGGAGAATGAAACGGGATGTTACGCGGATTTTTTTCCTTTGCGGGCAAAATCGGTGCCGAAGTCAGATGGCCGAAGCTTTTGCCAAGTTTTATGGCGGGGACCATGTGGTGGTGGAGAGTGCCGGATTAGAACCATCGAAAGAAGTGCATCCTTACACCGTTGAAGCTATGCGCGAGGTAGGTATCGATCTTTCCCAGCATGTTTGCAAAAAAATTGATATGAAATTTTTTCTAGCGTCGAATGCCATCGTCAAGCTGTGCGAACAAATTATGGAGCGCTGTCCCATCGTACCGTTCAAGATCATGAACGTGGAGTGGAACATCCCCGACCCGTTGGCTGTAGATGGCGGTACCCTGGAAGACGTGAAGAGAGCGCGTGACGAAATTCGGGAGAAAGTGATTGGGTTGCTAAAAGGGATGGACATTCCCGTCGCTTAAAAGGAGTGAAGCAGTTGAGCAAACTAGAAGAAGTAGCGGATACCTTGAAGCTATTGGGGGATCGGAACAGGCTTACTATCGTAGCCTTGTTGCAGGTGAAGGAACTGTGCGTGTGCGAGATCGTGGACATTTTGAAAACGAGCCAGCCCAACATCAGTCAGCATATGCGCAAGCTGCGGGACGGGGGCCTGGTCAAAGAGTCGCGCAGGGGGCAATGGGTGTATTATTCGCTCTGCCTGGAAGACAAGCCTTATATTTTGGATATTCTAAAAGAAATTCCTTCGCAAGGGGCGCTGATTGAGCCTGCCGTTTGCGAAACCAATGATTGCTGTACGTAGTTCAGGAGGAAGCATATGGTTTATGTAGCGATTTTCATTTTCTTGGTAACGTTGCTTTTTGTCAATTGGCAACCGAAAGGATTAAATATCGGCTGGTCGGCAAGTGCCGGAGCGATCCTTGCTTTGCTATTTGGCGTGGTCAGCTTCGCGGACGTCGGCACCGTAACCGGCATCGTGTGGAACGCCACCTTGGCGTTTGTGGCCATTATTTTAATCTCACTGGTGCTGGATGAAATCGGATTTTTTGAGTGGGCTGCATTGCATATGGCGCGGCTGGCACGTGGAAACGGCCTGCTCATGTTTGTCTTTATCATCCTGCTGGGATCGGCGGTTGCCGCCTTGTTTGCCAATGATGGCGGGGCCTTGATTATTACCCCGATTGTACTCGCCATGGTCCGGGCACTTAAGTTTGATGAAAAGATGATCCTGCCGTTTATTATGGCCAGTGGGTTCATTGCGGATACGGCTTCCTTGCCACTTGTCGTCAGCAACTTGGTTAATATCGTATCTGCGGATTATTTTAACATCGGTTTTGCGGAATACGCGAGCCGCATGATTGTTCCGAATTTCTTTTCCGTCATTGCGAGCCTCATTGTGCTGTATCTGTATTTCCGGAAGAGTATCCCGAACACTTACAATCTTACGCAATTGAAAAAGCCGAAGGAAGCCATCAAGGATATGCGGCTGTTTAAGTTATCCTGGGTCATTTTAGCCGCGCTGCTTGTGGCGTATTTCATCAGCGAATTTTTCTCGATCCCTGTATCCATTATTGCCGGGGTTGCAGCGATTGCCTTTTTGTTCGCGGCGAGAAAAAGCCCTGCGATTCATACTTGGAAACTGGTAAAAGGCGCTCCCTGGGCTGTCGTGATCTTCTCTATCGGCATGTATGTGGTCGTGTATGGCTTGCGCAATGCCGGACTTACGGATGCACTAGGCAGCGTCATTCAAGCGGTCGCAGACCAAGGGTTATTTGTGGCTACCGTAGGCATGGGCTTTATTGCAGCCATCCTGTCGTCCATTATGAACAACATGCCCACGGTCATGATCGATGCGCTCGCCATCCAAGGCACGCAAACCGATGGGTTTATTCGTGAGGCGCTGATCTATGCGAATGTGATCGGTTCGGACTTAGGACCGAAAATTACGCCAATCGGCTCCCTGGCGACGCTGCTTTGGCTGCATGTACTATCCACGAAAAACGTGAAAATCAGATGGGGCTATTATTTTAAAGTCGGCATCCTGTTAACCGTTCCCACGTTGTTCATTACGCTCACCGGTCTTTATGTATGGCTTTATGTTCTCCAGACGCTACAGGTGAATGTATGGTTATGTATCGCGGTGATCGTGGTCGTCCTAGTGGTAGTTGCCATGATCATGAAGACATTTATGGGAAGTAAACAAGCGAAAAGAGTTCATCAAGGCGATTAACGAATTGAAATCAAAGGAGATTGTTCACCATGGAGAAAAAACCGTTCATTTATTTTTTGTGCACTGGCAATTCTTGCAGAAGCCAAATCGCGGACGGGTTTTTAAGCACGTTAGGCGGCGACAAATATGAAGTCAAAAGCGCAGGTCTTGAAGCACACGGACTGAATCCGCGTGCGGTGCAAGTCATGCAAGAAGCTGGCGTAGATATTAGCAAAAACACCTCCGATGTGATCGATCCGGAACTTTTGAATCGCGCCGATTATGTCATTACCTTATGCGGCCACGCCGACGAGCATTGCCCTGTGATCTCCAACAAGAACGTAATGAAATGGCATTGGGGTTTTGATGATCCGGCAAAAGCAACCGGAACGGAAGACGAAATCATGAACCAGTTCCGCACCGTTCGCGATTCGATTAAGAGCCGGATTGAACAATTCGTCAAAGAAGGGAAATGAGGTGGTGACGATGATCAAACGAATGCATGTTGCTTTAAACTGCACGGAGCTGAACAAGTCTTTGGAGTTCTATCGCGCTTTTTTTGGGGCAGAACCGAGTACTACGCCAAATTCGAGTTAGAAGAACCGGCGCTTCATTTTTCGCTCAATGTACGCCCCTTCGAACAAAAGGGTGTTCTGAACCACTTGGGATTTCAAGTGAATAATACGGAAGAAGTGCTGGCCATGGGGGAGAGGCTTCGTCAAAGCGGACTGCTGCTGATTGACGAGATGAATACCACATGCTGCTATGCGGTACAGGATAAAGTTTGGGTATATGATCCGGACGGCAACGCTTGGGAGATTTTCTACACAAAAGAAGATTCCGAATTCGAATCCGCCGGAGAAGCCAGGGATTTGTCCTTGTGCTGCGCACCGCCAGCAGCCCCGGTTCCGATTGAGTTTGGATCGTTTAAAAAAGGAGTATAGTCTATGGCGTCTGAAAAAACCTACCATGCTTTGATTCCGGATAAAATTTTCATGGGCGCGGCAACTGATGTGGAATCGATGGTGAAAAATGAAGGTATCGACGTGATCGTGGATCTGCGCGGCGAAGCGACGGAATGCGCCTATCCAGCAGCTAATGCGAAATGGATTCAAATTCCGTTAGGGGATCATGCTGTTGTGCCGCAAGAAAAAGCGTTCGAGCAAGCGATCCGGCCGTCACCGAAGCTTATCACCGAAACAAGAAAGTGGCTTTTCATTGTGGCGGAGGAAAAGGACGGACCGGTACGGTAGCCGCTGGCACCTTACTTGCCTTGGGATTAAGCGATACGCTTGACGAAGCCGAGGCCAAGGCGAAGAGCATTCGCAACATCATTGATATTACGCCATCACAGAGAGAATCTTTGCATAAGTTATATCCCGGTAAATAAGCAAGCAGGAGACCACTCAGCCGAGTGGTTTTCTTTTTGTGTGATTAATAACATTTGTAATTTGCAAATAAACATTGTATAACTAAAACATGAGGTGAATCACAGTGGAAAATGTTCGCGAACTATTTCAGATCATGACACGCCGTTTTGGGTTTCTCAATAAACATTGCTGTTCCGCCGGTGGCTGCGATATTTCCTTAGTGCAAAGCCATATTCTTTACGAGATCGATCATCAGCATCAACCGTCCATTCAGCAGGTAGCCGAGGCGTTAGGGACCGATATTACAACCTTTAGCCGACAAATCCAATGGTTAATTAAAATGAATTTGGTCAAAAAATCGCCCGATCCGGAGGACCGCAGGGTGTATGTGCTTTCGCTCACGACAGAAGGGAAGTACGTGGCCACGACGATTGACCAGCAAATGAACGCTTATTTAGCTGAAGTTTTCTCTCACATGAACGAATTTGAAAAAGAAACGGTCATTCGCTCCATTAAGCTTTTGAATGAAGCGATGTCGAAATCCAGCCTATGCTGTTCCACCCCCATCGGGTGATTTCTTTTCTCTCATACTTGCAATTTGCAAATAATTTGGAGGATGTTTGATATGAATGAGGCACTTGAGACAATTGTCATTGGAGGGGGGCAGGCGGGTCTTGCATCCGGCTATCATCTTCAGAAGAAAGGACTTCGGTTTCTGATTTTGGACGCGGGCGACGAGGCGGGGGGCTCGTGGCCGCGTTATTACGATAGTCTCAAACTGTTCTCTCCGGCACGTTTCTCGTCGATGCCAGGCATGAAGTTCCCCGGCGATCCGAATGGCTATCCCAAGCGTGATGAAGTCATTCGTTATTTACAGGATTATCAGGCAAAATTCCAATTGCCGGTTCGGATCAATCAGCGCGTAGCATCGGTCGAAAGGGATGGAGAAGGGTTTACGGTCCGTACGATGGTAGGGGATACGTTTCGGGCGCGCACCATCATTAATGCGACCGGCTCCTTTCACAATCCCTATACGCCAGTTGTGCTGGGGAAGGAGGCGTTTCAAGGCCGCACACTTCATTCCTCCGAATACCGGAATCCGGAGCCATTTCGCAATCAACGCGTAGTGGTGGTCGGGCGTGGCAATTCTGCCGTACAGATCGGTGTTGAGCTGGCCGAGGTTAGCAAGACGTCTTTAGCGGTACTCCGGCCGGTCCAATTTATGAAATCGAGGCTGTTGGGTCAGGATGTGCATTTTTGGATCAAACTGATTGGGTTTGACACCTTTCCATTTTGGCGGTTCGGGAAAACCGCGCCGAGTTCAAGTGCGGTGAACGATTCGGGCGGGTACAAAGAAAAAGTAGCGGCAGGAAAACCGGATGAACAACCGATGTTTACATCCTTTTATGAGGATGGCGTCATTTGGCCGAACGGGACAAAAGAGCCGGTTGATACGGTGATCTTTGCGACAGGCTACCGGCCGCATCTTCCCTACCTTCAAGCGATTGGCGCGCTGGATGCGGAAGGAAGGCCGTTACATCAAGCAGGCATAAGCGACGTTCCGGGGCTTTATTATGTGGGGCTGGAAGCACAGCGTTCCTTTGCTTCTGCTACCTTAAGGGGGGTGGGGCCGGACGCGCAGTTTGTTGTGAAAAAGCTTTTGCATCATCTTAAACACTGAATGCTTACATTTTTTGATAAAAGGATGGGACCGACTTGAACCTCAATTGGTTTGCTGCGGAAATGCTCATGAAACAACGCCAAAGGGAAATCGAACGATCTGCTAGAAAAGCGTGGAAATGGTCAGACGCTATACAAAAGCAATCGGTCCGATTCCTTAACCGATGGCCAATCATTCGTGCAACACCAACGGCTTGCTGCGCTGCGAGCTGCTGTTGATTGTATAAAAAACTAAGGAGTGATCTTTCATGAATCAAGTGAATAATGATCAAATTCGTCAAAACGTTCGGAATCGGTATAAAGAAATCGCCTTACAGGACGTAGGGGCGGGGTCCTGTTGTACGCCAGCGCCAGCCAATGATTGCTGTGGTTCGGCTGCGGATGTTTCCGCTAAAATGGGCTACTCGTCAGAAGAATTAACAGCCGTTCCGGAAGGGGCGAATCTGGGCCTCTGCTGTGGCAATCCGCAAGCCATTGCCGCTTTGCAACCGGGAGAAGTCGTGCTGGACCTGGGCAGCGGCGGCGGGTTTGATTGCTTTCTTGCCTCCCGTCAGGTGGGCGCTTCCGGCCGCGTCATTGGTGTGGATATGACACCGGAAATGGTCAGCCGCGCCCGCGAAAATGCCAGCAAAAGCGGATTTACCAATACGGAATTTCGGCTAGGCGAGATCGAGCATCTGCCGGTTCAGGACCACTCGGTTGACGTGATTATTTCAAACTGTGTCATTAATCTGTCCCCATCGAAGCAGCAGGTTTTTGACGAGGCGTTCCGTGTGCTGCGTAACGGCGGCAGACTGGCCATATCGGATGTCGTGGCAACAGCCGATTTTCCGGATGAAATCAAGCAGGATATCGACCGTATCTATTCAGGGTGCATTTCAGGAGCTTCTTCCATCGTCGAACTGGAGGCCATGCTTGCGCAAAGCTGGTTTACCCAAATTGAGATCGAACCTAAAGACGAATCCCGGACGTTCATCAAGGATTGGATTCCTGGCGCAAATGTCGAACAATACCTGGTATCCGCCGCGATACGTGCCATCAAGCCTTGAGCCATGACGGGCCGAGCTGTTGCAGCTCGTGTTGAGTCGAGCATGTTACGGTATTAAATAATAAGGCGTTGCCGGTTAGCTGGCAGCGCCTTGCGGGTTATACCCTATTTTATTTCGCATCCCGATTAAAGGAAATTATTCGAAGCGTTGGTTGCCCATCAATATGTTTGGTTTCGTACAGCGGCGGTGAGCAGCGCGGCTCGATGAATTGGTTGCCCACGATCTACGTCACCGGATCAGCAATCGAAGTTAAAAATAGCCTTAGCAATAAGGGGATGAGAACGATGGTGAGAGTAAGGGAACTGTTAACTCCAGAGGAACGGCTGCAATATTTGCAAATACCGCCTGATCACGGCGAATGGGAATTGGGCAATTATTTTATATTTATTCAGCATGACCTTGAGATCATCCAGCAGCGACGAAGAGATTATAATCGTCTTGGCTTTGCCATGCAGCTGTGTGTACTTCACTATCTCAGCTGGACGCTTTCTGACGTAAAAGAAGTGCTAGTTCAAGTTCTTCGTTATATTGGAAAGCAAATCAATATCGGTTCGCGTTACGAACCTCATTCCTTCCGCCGCTTTAATGATCCCTGCATCGGTTCTCCTCCGGAAGCGCCGGTTCGATCGACGTGCGGGCACCGGCCAGCTGCAGAGGAAACTGTGGCCCGTTCCCGGTTCTCCTCTGGAAGCGCTAGTTCAATCGACGCGCAGGCACCGGCCAGCTGCAGAGGAAACTGCGGCCCGCTCCCGGTTCTCCGCCGGAAGGGCTGGTTCAATCGGCGCGTAGGTACCGGGCCAGCTGCAGAGGAAACTTCGGCCGCTTCTTGGTCCTCCTTCAGAAGTGCCGGTTCAATCAGCGCGTGGCACCGGGCCAGATGCAGGGTAAACTGCGGCCCACTCTCGGTTCTTCTCTAGAAGTGCCTGTTCGATCAACGCGTTAGAAGAACGTTCCCCAGGAAAAAAACTCCGTCAAGCAGTGCAAGAATGCAAGGATGGAGTGGTTGAGCGCCGCCGAATAGGGCTTATCTTAATGCTTAGAAGACGCCTTCGTACTAATTGTGAGATGATAGGAGAGGCATGTACTAGAGATAGGAAATTGGAATATTCACAAACAGACTTTTCGTCGTGCTTCGTTTGTCCTATAATTGAGTATATAAATTAATTAATTGATAGCGTAGGGCGCTTTATTATCCGAAAACGGGTAAATTGTGCCCTTTTTTCATTGTGGAGGTGTTATAATGGGTATAATTACCAATGCATCCAGGTTGCATGAACGATTATTGACCGTTCATACACGAGACCGGGAATGGATTCAAGGGAATGCAATTTTTGAATGCATTGCACTTCGTGATTCGCGAGAGGGGGGGAGCATTAGTACCGCCGAGCATTCAGTTCTGGTAGCCTATGTTTCATATTTCATTGCGCAACAATACTTCTCCAGTCAAAGTGTGGTTGATCGATACTTCTTGTCCGGTTTGCTGCACGACGTAGGCAAATTGAGTATGGAAGATCGAATTCTAAAGTCATCTGAAAGAATTAGTCCAGACGATAAAGCTTTATTGCCGGCCCACGTATCTCATGGAGTCAAAATGCTAAAGCAGCTTGGATTCGGAGAAGATGTGGTTAACTATTGCTTGTACCATCATGAAAGATTAGATGGTGCCGGATATCCGAATGGAATTAGGGGCGATGAGGTACCATTGATCGGGCGAATAGCCGCCGTTGCAGACGTATTTGGGGCAATGTGCTTCCCCCGAAAATATCGACCCGAAAGCGTTGCGGTACCAAACATTTTTGCTTACCTTCGAGATGCAGCAGAAAGCTATGATCAAGAAGTAGTTTCTGTTTTAGAACTTGTGTCCAGGCAATGGCTGGCTGACACAAGCGAATTATCGAATCCTAAACTCGGTAGAGTTGGTAAAGGAGCTGTTTGATTTGATCGGACCCGATATGGCATATAATGGCGTCAGCGATAATCCAATAGATGCGATCGTTGTTGTCATGCTTACCATTATAGTGCTCACTGTCTATATTCTTATTGAAAAACGGAACAGGAAAAAAAGCAGAACGGTTAAGGATGAGAACAAAGATGAAGTAGAGGAACAAAAATTAACTTTTAAAAAGAGGAAATAATCAGGAGCAGGGAGCAGCCGTTTATTTCCTCTTTTTTGCTTTTTAAAGGGCTTCAGAAAGTTTTGTTTGAAAATGAATGGGGCGGCCAGGCGGAGGACGGATCGGTGGAAGAAAAATGGCGTATTCATGATTTGAGCTGTGAGTAGATGCATGTCGAGTTCTTCTCAACGTGCCAATATATCATGACGCCGCGGCGTGGTACCGGATGTGCCACTCTGTCATGAGATTCTGATCCCATGCTCCGATTATTTTTGAATCGGAGGCGCAGACATTTGTACCTTCGCCTTATATTTCTTGCATTCTTACTTTAAAGATGGCACTGGGTGAATGAAATACGCCAAGTTGATGATCGCGGAAAGCATACGACCACCCATCGTGAACTTATTGTACTTCCTAATGGAGGAATTGTTATCGATACTCCTGGAATGTGTGAATTGCAGCTTTGGGGAATGGATGAAGGATTGAGCAATACTTTTGAGGATATTGAAACACTCGCGGTAGACTGCTTCTATAAAGACTGTCAACATAGAAAAGAGCCCGGTTGTGCGATTAAAGGCGGCTGTAGAGAGCGGGATATTCAACTCCAAACGATTATACGGTTATCACTTATGGTTAATGAACTTTCTCGCCTTTTATATAAGGTACAGGGTGCCATTCCTTACACTACATTCTTTTTAGCAAGATAGGCGAGCCTCTATTGAGGCCCGACACTGACGGGCTTTTTTTGGGAGGGTTAGTTTGGGAAAAAATAGGAGTATGGTGCCATGGACTACTGTAGAGTATTGATATATTATATGTTTAAGTGATAATCACCTATATTTTGTATTTTATGATGGTTGGTTTACATACTTTAGGGTGAATACTAAAATTAGGAGGTGATATTTAAATACTTTAACACGTGGAGAAGATTTAATAATTTTTGGAGGTGCTTTTATGAAAATTAAGAAGTTCGCTTCAATGGCAGCAATATCGTGTGTATTAGCTGTTTCGGTTGTGATGAGTTCAGCTTCCGCGGATACTTTGTCTGACCCTAAAAGTATCAAATTTCGAGAAGAGGCTGGTTTTTCTGTTACTCCGGCTGCTCTTGAACAAGCGAAAAAAGAAAGTGAGAATAATAAATCAAAGCAGTTGTATGGCGTTGAATTAACAGAAGCTGAAGCACAAGAGCTGTTTGATAGACAAAGGGTGCCTTCAGAAATTGGGAATAAGCATAAGCAAATGGACTCCTTTGCTGGACAATACATCGATACAAAGACAGGTATTCTGCATATTGGTTTCACTAATCACGATCCAAATATCCAGGCGCAGATTCTTTCGCCTCTTTCCGAAAAAGATAAAGAAAGAGTTAAGTTTTTTACTGCTAAGTACACAAAGAAGGAACTTGAAGACAGAGAAATTCCTCTTAAAGATTTTATGAAAACCGTTAGTCCAGAGGAATTCAAAGCGTTTGGTCTAGTTTCTTCTGGTTTCGATCCCAAATATAATAAAATTCGAATAGTGGTTTCCGAAAAGACCTCGGGAGAAAAGATACAAAAAATAAAAGAAATCATTGGTGAAGATTATGCTCTCATTGAAGTCGATGGGGAGCCATATCAACCAATGGCGCGAACAGATAGATTTCGTCCTCTTATCGCTGGAGTAAAAATTGAAAAAGATACTGCTTTTGGGAATATCCCTTGTACTTCTGGATTTGCAGTGGAGAAAAGCGGAACCAATGGTTTCATAACAGCAGGACATTGCTTTAATACCAGTCAATATGTATGGCAACCTGAAGTACAAGCTTTCAGTACAACAAATCGAACCGCTAAACCTACGGCTTGGTCCGGGGAAACTACAACAGCAGATGCTGCCTTTATCCCTTATGATGACGTGGATGCATTGATTTGGGAAAACGATCCGGTGAAGGGAGAGTTAACCAGCGTTAACAATATAGACATTGGTAATTATATTGCATACGAAGGAATTATTAATAATCTCCAATCCGGACCGATCACTTGTGTTAGTTGTACAACATGGACTGATACTTCTTATTTCGATAATCAAATACAAGCGAACATGAAAATTTCTGGCGGTGACAGTGGCGGACCAGCTTTTGTAACACCTAACTGGACAACTATTAATGCAGCAGGCTTGGCAACCCACGGTTCTACTACCTCGACTGGTATATCTGCTATTTGGAATATCAAATCACAATTAGGTTTGACTAAGGTTCTCACCAAACCTTAAATTTGGACATGCATCGGAGTATTACATAAGAAGCACGAAGAGTCTACTTGGGGAACCAAGCGGACTCTTTTTTATGTACGCCCAGCGTGGGCGTCATCTATGAGTCTCAATTACAAGGCAAAATCCAAAGCTGCCAAGGGCTGCAGCCGTAAACTTGGGCAAGTGCGGGCTGAAAGATGACGTTCTTATCTGGGGAGGCTAGCGGAACACGCGAAGTGATTTCGTAACCAGGCCCGGAAGGCTCTGCTGAATCCCGCAGGAGTCAACAGAGAAGTAGTGCGCTAGATGTTTGCAATAGCTTGCAGAAGAAGGTCCGAACCGAAAGGAGAGAGGAAACCGACGCGTTCGAACGAAGAGCAAAGACAGCAGAAAATCTCGAAAGAGAGATCGGGCTAACAAGCGCAAAATGTATAACGGAGGAGATCCCGGCGTGGACAGTAGAATGGTAGTAGGGCTGCAAGCTTACCTGAAAACACACTGGGTTAGTTACGGCTGAAGTCGAACTTCTCAAGGGAACGCGAGCGGCCCAGGCAAATTGTTCTAACAGTGGGTGGCAACGAAAATCAGGGTCAGGTGGACCCGGGCGCACCTTTTTCGTGACCGGCCGGGAGAGGCATGTCAGCTCCGCTCGCAAAGGCGAGTTGCCTTATCCGAGGTAATACACCAGCTAAGCTGACACGACCCGCAAAGTAAATGGATAGTAATGGAATGAAGAATATGAACCGCTTGGCAAAGGTTGAGCGGTTCATATTCTTCATCACGTTTTCATGCGATTACCTCACGAATATAGCCGCGTGTTAATTTGATAGTCTCCAGGTCAAAATCTCTTCTGATGATGTATTCCACAAAATAATGGTCGATCGGTAGACGCGGAAGTTCTGACTCGTGATAGGTGCGTGTTGTGTGCGGAGATGAAACTGAGGAACGGAAAATAATCTTATAGAAGAGGAAATAACCGAGAAGCTGGTTATTTCCTCTTTTTCGCTTTTTCAAGGGCCATAGCAAGTCTGGTTTGATAATGAATAGGGAGGCTGCTGGCCACCGGTTCGAGCTTCCTCATAAAAGCATCTGGGAGACAATCAGAACAATAAACCATCCTTTGAATATGGAAGTTCGGTATCTTCTTTAAAACGCTGTAATCTTCATTTGTCAGAAATTTCCCGCAATTCGGTCCGATGCATCTACGGTCAACTTTCTCGTGAGGAGGAGGTGGGGGCTTACTTCCTTCCGGCGCGGACGCGGATCGTAAATGAGCGAGAGCTGGATTTTTGCCCCAATCATCGTTATACTGCGACAGGTCCCGCCATCCCATTTCCCACGTATCAAGTGCTTCTATAAAGGCTGCGTTCTTAGCGCGGTCTTCTGCGTTGCTCACTCCTTGAGATGTGATATCCGCAATGGCAGATCCCTCTCGAAAGTAAGGCCCGATGTAAACACGTACGACCGCCTTCACGTATGAATGTGGGATATTAATCTCAATTTCACGGATCTCTTTGCTCCATTTACCTTCTAATACTCGCTCCAATCGATCCGTATAGACCTGATTCGGAATGTAGGCACGATTATTGTCATTTCGAAATTTGACAGTGCCGGCTTCAAACGATTCCTTCAGCTTTTCTATTCTCTGGCTGTATTGTTCATCATCCAAAAGTATCCCTCCCAACGTATTTTAATAATACTGTAATCGGAGTTTATTGTGGAAAAGGGCGTATAGTTGATGCTACCACCATACAATCCAATTTACGCATTAATAAACCGAAGAGCCAGTCAAAAAAACAAAGTGGACATCTAATCCTGAATTCATTTTAAATTCATTTTGCTATATTGCGAAATGTAATCCTCGAACAGTTTGTACACTTGCTGCGCCAATTTTACACGCGGGGGTAAATCCCGGAGCATGTTTATGAAATAGTTCAATCCGGACTCGCTAATTTCATAATACCGGTTGTACCGCTCATCATCTGGCCAGTGACGGATTACGTGACCTTCTGCAGCCATTTTCTGAAGACGTCGCGAAAGATAGGCCTTTGAAACGCCTACGTTTTCCAACGTTTTGACTATACTCTGTTCTAATTCGCTCTGGTACCTGCGGCCGTGCTGGAGCTCCGATAAAACGAAGAAGTCAATCACCTGCTGAACCTTGACGACTTGGCCGAGTGACTCTTCTTTTCGAACTACCTCTTCACTTTGAATTCTTTTCGAAACTTTGCTTTCATCCACAATTTGGACCTCCTGGTTCGATGTCATTCAGTGTGGTACCCACTCCATAAGCTGAGAATCTGGCTGTTCACAACAAATAGTACCTATCATCCTTGAACGCTCTACGTTTCCCCGTGCAGCTACTGCAATAGCTATGCTGGGAGCTAAGTTCAGCCGGCAGCGCCATGTTCATCGTTTTTGAAATGCACGATCGATGTTGGCCATCGGTTAGGGAAATGTGATTACAAGTCAAATTCCGATGTGCACGTATGGGAGGCGTCCCGTTTTTTCGCATGAGCATAAGCATATTCCGGCAATAATGTATGGAGTTTTCACTGCCTAGATGCATATCTTCTGTTTTCGCATATTGTTCGAATTCGTTCTCCGAGAGCATTAGGGAACATACTCCGGTACGTTGCTTGAAACAGTCAAATTCATCGATACCGAGATCGAATACTTCCTTGGTAGCATCGAGAATGACTTGTTCCGGTCTCGTATACTCGTCTAGCGAATTCAGCATCGAAACGGTTTCCTCAATCGATTTTTGATGGTCCACAAATTCCGATACTGCCAAAATGGCCTTTGCATAACGGATTGGCCGAACCTCCAGAGCGATTTTATCTATAACTTGATTGAAGTACGCCCAAGGTTTGACATAATCGATTGTCGCTCCATCTAAAGTCGGATTTCATCCGCAAGCTCTCGAAGGATATTCAAAGGCGTGGCCCACTTATTTGGATTAAAAGAATCAAGCAACGCCTCAATTACAACCCCCACGGCACGGCAATATCTGAAAGTTAGCTCGACATGATCGAGATCCTCGGGATCAAACGGAAGAATCCGTCTGCTATCCGCCTGCTTATATACTAATATTGGTTTTCGCTGAAAGTTAATATGATCGTTCCGATGGACAATAAAGTAGATGTGATCATACTTGGTTCCCGCGGCAGCCTTACTCCAACCGTATTTCTTGTACGAGTGTTCGAACGACCGAATATAAGCTTTAGCAGTTCGCGGGAAACGAAATTCCTTGATTTCTCGACCATGTACAGGATCGTAAAGAAGAACCTGGGCGCGGCCGCGCTGAAAATAGTGCTTGAACCCCTTCATAGTTCAACTCCTAATTTAGGGCATCAAACGCACCCGAACGAGAATATACGTTCCTCTATTACCATTATATCTCTTAATATGTTTACTTACAACATGATCTTTAAAGATATGTTCGCTTGTATACCTTCGGTTTCGCTATCACCTGCAACATCTCAGCAATTATGCTACGAATTTATATAATCCGATCAACCCCATCTATTCTCTGTACCTAGACTCGTACATAGTCACTATCAAGTAATTAAAAACCTAAACACGTTTCTATTTTTTGGTTTCTTATGCACTTAGTTTCTAAATCCATACTCTACTTCTTTACACGCATCAAGAACCTAGATTCCGATCGGGAGGGGGGGCGGCGCGCGATGCGCGAAAACCGGGGATTAGGGGAAAACAAATTGGGCTGGAAATATTTGGACATAGCGTTCGTAACATTCGCCATTGAAACTAGGTGCGCGGGAATGGTGCAGGCATGCGGCGGTACTCCTGGATGCCGACGGACTACCAAACGGAAAAGATCGCTTAGACGGCGGTTTGTAGCAGGTTTCGTTTTTTCGAGAGAAGTGGGACTGTCGGCGTTCAGGCTGGCCTAGTGTCTACAAGCGAACATATCGCTAGTGAACATTAGGAGGCGATGAACTACTAGTCGGTTCTAACTTGCATAGGTCAGCAGGGAGAGGAAACATCCGCAGAGTTACTAGAGCACCTTTACAAGTTAAGATTTAAAGACTTGTCTGAGTTCAGGGAACACGATGGCGCCTTCTGCTATCAATACCTTATGAATTTCGGGTCATCTCCCCAAGCTGGCTCCGAAACCTGATACTGTACCGGTTAGAAAAAAACTTCGCGGGCTCTCTCGATAGGACAGCATATGTCGTACCAGCAAGATATGCTTGTAGAAGTCCGGGGTAAACGATTTGGACTGAGCAGTACACGCGGTACCCTGAAGGCAACTGGGTTCGTTCCACCTAGCAGTTGGGAGGCGGACAATTTTTCAGCCATGGCTGCCAGTATGTCGAATTGATGCTTGTGGATTATCATCATACGGGCTAATCCAAACACAACTTAGGCCTCCACGAGTCCAAGTCCTTTCCATGTGCCGGGGGTTCCCGCCGTAATGCATACGTATCCTGAGTAGCCGCCTCCCGACATGGACGAGATTTTTATTTTGTTATTCGATAATGTTATGTAAGAACGTACAAAGTTTTTTTGTCCGTCGACATAAACATAGGTACATTAACATACCCGTAAGGATGCGCGGGTACAGCAGGAGCTCCGCTACGAATTCACGCACAGTGAGAGCGAAACTCGATTTTGCAGAGCTCGGCTCCCGGACACAGATACCCGCAGTCGGATACGAACCGTTCGAGCATGCGCTTCGGGCGGGAGAGCCTTTCGAAATCAAGACGTTCCAATGGTCGAATCAGGGCGGCCTGTGGTAAACGGTACTGCTGGAACACTGTTAGAAAGCGCACTTTGACCGGGCGCGGAAGGAACTAGGAGTCATGTTTGCATGTTTTTTGAAATGGGCATGGAAATTTTCAGCGAATGGATAACCGACATTTGAAGCGATATCTTTAACGGAAAGCTCCGTATTTTTTAGCAAGTCCATCGCTACCTTCATTCGGGTGCACAACAGCTTCTGCCGGAACGACATGCCGTATAGATCGTGCAGGATGCGGTTGAGCTGGCGTTGGCTGACATACAGCCGGCTGGCCAGATCGCTCTCCCGCAAAGGGCGGCTGAAATGCTCCGAAAAAAAGCAATCGATAATGCCGATCCTGCTGTCGGCCGTAGGTTGACTCGATAGCTCGCGGCGAGGCGCGGACCGGATTCGGGGCGAAGAGCGTATGACTTCCAGAATTAGCTGGGCGAACAGGCTTTGCAGCTTGGCATAATAGCCAACGGGCCGGCTTTGGAACTCTTCCTTTGCCGCTACAATCCATGCTTCGATTTCCCGACTGCTCTCAGCTATGAAGAACGGGATATTCGCCAAGGCGTATAGCAGTTCATTGGTCTCGACAGTCGGATAATCGGGCTTGGGGATAGATAAGAGGTCGTAGCGGAAAGTAAAGCACGATTTGTGCACTGCTTCCCACGGCTCCGCTCGCTTTTGGGAATGGTACATGCCCGGAGGAATAAGGCAGAAGCTGCCGCCCTGTATGGCGAAATCGCCATTTTCCGTGCACAGCGCGACGGTTCCTTTATGAACGAACTGTACTTCGTACGAGGCGTGGTTATGGTTTAATACAGGTACATCGCTGTTGGTGTTAAAAAATCCGGAATCGAGAAAAACGTGAAGCCGTATCGTGCCCAGTTCCGCCTTGAGTTCGAATTGTTCCGGGAATACCAGACTCCCCTCGTGCTCGTCAGGCATGAGGTTGTTCATGAAATCACCCCTGACCGTACATCCGTTTTGGATTTGCCCAAAGTTTATCATCTTTCTCATAGGTCGTAAAGGCGGTACGGCTATTCTTTTCAGTCGTCATTTGAATAAAAGCGTCTGTGCGGATCATTGTCAGGAGGATTGGCAGAGACTCCTTTAATTCGAGTCACCAGGGAGCCGTTTATAGGGCGGGAAGACCGCATGATTACCGGTCAGATCGAAATTGAAAGCAGAGACGAAGCCGTATGACCGATGGTGGCGGCAAAAGGTGAATGCTAAAGGTATGGCAGCCCTAGGCAGGACATTGAGTTTCCTCACCATTTTGTCGAAATAACGCCGCGCTGTGCAGTTTGACGGCTGAGCATCGATTGATCCTTGCCGATGCGGAACGCACTATCCGGAATTTGTGGTAGTGGAACCGATTTATCCGATTGGTTTTATCGTGCGACCCACTTTACACAGCAAGGTCGCGACACAATATTTCAATGTTTGAGGGATTTTTTGTTGTTGAACGGACGAGATTCGAGCATAGAAGGCTGAGTGTGAAACCTTTGAATCCAACAAAGCGGGGTTCAAAGGTCTTTGGTTTTTACTGCCGGCAATAACGGTCGGGCTATGCTTTTCGGTCATCATTCGAGTAAAAGCGTCCATGCTGATCATTGTTCGGTCAGGATGATCCGTCTTACAATAGCTACATACACCAAGAGAACTGGGAAGTATGGAACGAGGTACCCAAGTAAGCAAGGGGGTCAAAGATGAACCTATCACACTTCAAGGCAAACCCAGTTGGGAGGTCGCCGGTCACCATCGGCTCACGCATCGAAATGTTTATCGACGATTGGCTGATCGAACGGATGTGCGGGACTCGGTTGAAGCTGAACCGGCCGGAGCGGAAGGAAGTCGTACTCGTTCTCGATCAACCGTGGGAAGGTCCCCTATGCACTTATTTTACAGTGCTGCAGGACGGGAGCATAGTCCGCCTGTACTATCGCGGATACATCCCGCCGGAAGCATCGGACGTGAGCGATGACCAACGGGTCTGTTACACCGAAAGCGAAGACGGCATTCATTTTGTGCGGCCGGAGTTGGGATTATGCGAATTTCAAGGCTCCAGCCACAACAACATCCTGTTCGAGGGGGCGCTCGCTCACAATTTCACCCCGTTCCTCGATCGCTCGCCTTGTGCGGAAGCCGACGAAATCTACAAAGGCATTGGCGGAACGGGTACGGCGGACCCGAGCCAAAACGACGGAACGCTATATGGCTTGATCTCATCAGACGGCATCCGCTGGAAGCAGATGAAAGTCCCGTTGAACATGCCGAGCGGCGGATTCGATTCGCAGAATGTCGTGTTCTGGGATGCATATACCGGCGTTTATCGCTGCTATAACCGTTACTTCGACAGCGGCAAGTATCGCGCGATCCAGAGCTGCTCATCGGATAATTTCATCGATTGGGGCGAGCAGCGGCCGAACCGGTATGCCGAGGACGTACCGATGGAGCAGTTTTATACGAACGCAACAATTCCTTGTCCCGGCGCAGAGCACCTTTACTTGGCTTTTCCGAAACGATTCGTTCCGGAACGGAAAAAAATTGCGGAGCATCCGTACGGCGGCGTCAGCGATACCTGCTTCATGACAAGCAGGGACGGCGTACACTGGAACCGCACGTTTATGGAAGCTTGGCTTCGGCCCGGAATAGACGACCGCAACTGGACCGAAAGAAGCAATATGGTAGCATACGGATGCATTGAGACAAGCCCTGAAGAGTTTTCGTTCTATGTCAGCGAGCATTACAGGTGGGATGACAATCGATTGCGTCGACTGGCTGTGCCAAGCACGGATTCGCATCCGTATCGGCCGGGTATGAGCCGGGAGAAATGACGACCCGCCCCATCGTACTGGAAGGAGATCGGTTGCTGCTGAATTACTCGACTGCCGCTGCCGGATCGATCCAGGTGGAAGTGCAGGATCAATTCGGACAACTGATCGAAGGACTGGCGCTGAACGATATGGAAGCGCTTTACGGAGACAATTTGGCGGAAGCCGTACAATGGCGGACGACTGCCGATCTATCCGCTTGGCGGGGGCAAACCGTTCGTTTTCGCTTCGTGCTTCGAGATGCCGATCTGTTCGCCATGCAGATAGCGGGCGCTTCTTAAGAACTTTGCAAGCGGGACATGCGGAGTGTACTAACGATGTTGGAAACAACAAACTAGGAGGATGTTTCGATGAGGAAATACAGCAGCACAGTTGCTTCGATCGCGGCGATCGCATTGCTTTCGGCTTGCGGCGGCGGCGGCGAAAGCAATGCGAAGGGACCCTTAAAGGAAGTCGACAAAACGACGCAGGAACCGGCGGAAATTATCGTTTATACAATGGCCGGCGGTTCGGCAGAAGATTTCAACAGAGATTATGGAGACTCTTTTCACAAAAAATATCCAAACTATACGCTCAAGTTCATTACGGATATGACGGGAAATAACTTCGAAAAGCTCGATAGGCTGGCCGCGAACGGAACACAAGTTGATCTCGTCTTTGCGACGACCGGATGGCTTGAGAAGCAGCTGTTTCAATACGGCTATGCCTATGATATGACGGAGCTTGCCAAAAAAAATAAAGTCGATTTGGACCGATTTAATCCTTCATACAGCGACATACTGGGAGGAAAAGCGTTTGGGGGCGGGATCTACTATTTTCCGATGCAAGCCAATCTGCCTCTTCTCTATTACAATAAAGCGCTTTTTGATAAATTCGGCGTTCCGTATCCGAAGGACGGCATGAGCTGGGACGAGTTTTATGACATGTCCCGCCGAATGACCCGCAATGATGGAGGCGTGCAGTATTCGGGCTATATTCCGTCGACCAATTACTTGTTTCGCGGAAACCCCGTTTCGATACCGATATTGAAGCCGGGCACAACAACACCTACGATCAATAGCGACGATAGATGGAAGCTGTTTTTCCAAAAGCTGATCGCCGATGCCGCCAATTCGGTCGATCCGGGCTACTACAAGGGACGCAACGACTTCAACGAGTTTTTCCAGGGCACTAACGCTGTAGTCACGCTGGTCTCCGGCAACATGATCAGTTCCCGGACGCAGCTTGAGCCTATGAGCTTCGATGTCATTTCTATGCCGACGTTGAAGGAAAATCCCGGCATCGGCCCGCAGCCGATTACGACAGGGATCGCTGTGACGAAGATGGCTAAAAACAAAGACGCGGCGATGGAAGCGTTGAAGCATATCGTCTCGAACGACGTACAGAGTGAGTTAACCAAGCGCGGGATCGTTCCTGTCGTAAAAAACGTTGATGTACAGAAGCTCCTGGGAACGGAAAATTATTTTAAAGATAAAAACTGGAGTGCGGTGTTCTACAACAAGTGGGCGAGCTTTACATATACCGGAGCTATGGCCGTTGATCTGAACGGGATCTACACCAATTACGGCAACGCGGTGCTGCTGGGCACTTCGGACATCAACACAGCATTGCGTCAGGCAGAAGAAGAAGCTCTAAAAAAAGTCGAGGAGCTCAAAACAATGATCGTGGTGCCCAATACCTACTAGCCAAAGTACGGACAGCCCGTCATGATCGTATGTACGGTAAGGAAAATCAAGGAGGCTGTAAAAAGAAATGAAGCAGAATTGGACCTTTAACGAGTTCGACCAACAGGCGGCGAATGAACTCCTAACTTGGCTGCCAGGCAAAATATTGGACATCCATGCGCATATATACCGTCTTGCCGATCTCCATGCGACCGGACAAAGCCTATGGACGGAAGGCCCGGAGGAAACGTCGATCCGGAGCTGGAGGCGACATCTATCCGCCTATATGGGGGAACATCGTTTAATGGGCGGGCTTTTTTTTCCGGTCCCTATGGTCGGCTCCGACGAGCGCAGACAAAACGATTATGTGATCGAGCAATTGGAGCGGGAGCCGTCCAGCAGGGGCTTGGTTCTCGTGAAGCCGGATGATCGGGAGGAGCAGCTCGTTTCTTATTTCGATCATCCACAAATTTCCGGAATTAAAATTTATCACTTGTACAGCAATGAAACGCCTACTTGGCAATCATCGATTAAAGGGTTTTGTCCGGAGTGGATATGGGAGATAGCGAATGAACGCGGCTTGGTCATTATGCTGCACTTGGTGCGGGATAAAGCCGTTGCCGATCCGGATAACGTAGAGGAAATCCGCGATTTGTGCACGCGTTATCCGAACGTCAAGCTCGTGCTGGCCCACGCCGCGCGATGCTTTCATGCTCCGAATGCCGAGAAGGGGATCGGCAAGCTGAGAGGACTGGATAACGTATGGTTTGACACATCGGCGATCTGCGAACCGGAAGCGTTTAAGGTCATTTTGCAGCAGTTTGGCCCCCGCAGACTGATGTGGGGAAGCGATTTTCCGGTATCGGAGATGCGCGGCAAAGCGGTTACGGTCGGGGATGGTTTCATCTGGCTGGAACCGGGACTGTGCGATTGGAACAACACGGCCCACCTGGGTCATCCGGTTCTCGTAGGCATCGAATCGCTGCGGGCACTACGGCGCGCTGCCGAAGATTTCGGATTAAATGAGGAAGACTTGAACGATATATTTTACAACAACGCAGCCGGTCTGCTCGGGTTGGAGCAACCAGCCGCAGATCAAACGCAGCAGCTATACCGTCATGCCAAGAAGCGTATCCCCGGCGGAGTGCAGCTGCTGAGCAAACGGCCGGAAAATATGGCTCCTGACAAATGGCCGGCCTATTTCCGGGAAGCGAGAGGCTGTGAAGTATGGGATCTGGACGGAAAGCATTATTACGATATGTCCACGAACGCCGTCGGGTCCTGCCTGCTGGGCTATCGCGACGATGATGTGACTAAGGCGGTCATACGCAGGGTAAATCTCGGAAGCATGTGCTCGTTGAACGCTCCGGAAGAAGTGGAGCTTTCGGACATGCTCTGTGCCATTCACCCTTGGGCCGAACATGTCCGGCTTACGAGGGGCGGCGGGGATTCGTGCGCGGTTGCCGTCCGAATAGCGCGTGCGACAACGGATCGTTCCATCGTAGCCATTTGCGGGTATCACGGATGGCACGACTGGTACTTAGCTGCTAATTTAGGCGAGAACGATGCTCTACGCGGTCACTTGCTTTCCGGTCTGAATCCGCTTGGCGTCCCCCGCGAATTGCGCGGAACGACGGTTGCCTTCCCCTATAATGATAGGGAGGCATTGCAAAACGTCGTTGACCGTTACGGCGACCGGTTGGCCGCAGTGATCATGGAGCCGTGCCGGAATGGGGACCCGGAGCCCGGGTTTCTGGAATATGTCCGTTCGGTCACGCGAAGCTGCGGGGCACTACTTATTTTCGACGAAATTACGATCGGCTGGAGGCTGCATTATGGAGGAGCGCATCTGAAGCTCGGCGTGACGCCTGATATCGCCGTATTTGCCAAAGCGATGGGCAACGGGCATCCGATTGGTGCCGTGATCGGTACGGCCGATGCGATGCAGGGCGTTCATAAATCTTTCATCAGCAGCACGTACTGGACGGAAAGCGTCGGTCCCGCTGCGGCTCTAGCCACTATCCGCAAACTGGGCAGAGTTGATGCCCAGGTGCACGTCACGCGAATCGGAAGTCTGGTCATGGACAGCTGGCGCCGCCACGGAGCTCGTCACGGGCTGCCCGTTACGACAGAAGGGGCATACCCTTGCCTCGCTCACTTTGGCTTCCTGCATCCGGAGGCGAACAAACTGCGAACTTTGTATACGTCCATGATGCTGGATCGCGGTTTCCTGGCCGGAAACTCCATCTACCCGACGCTCGCCCATGACGAGCTTGTCGTCCAGCGATACGATTCAGCGATTGATGAAGTGTTCGGGGGATTGGCCGACGCTTTGAAGAAAGGGGAGGTGGACGATCGGTTAGATGGAATAGTTGCATTAAGCGGATTTCAAAGACTGATTTAAAACATAAGGAAGTGGAGGATGAACCTATGTTGGAAGAAGGGAAAATGAGCAGACGCCGGTTGCTGGCGTCTCTGTCGGCAGCGGGAGCTGTTACTTTGCTGGGAGCTTCGGCAATTGCAAGCAGCAATGACCGCCATTCGGTTACAAACTCTGTGTATGGACCGGAAGATACGCCTGTATGTTGTCACGCTACATCGATTGCGGAATTGCGGGTGCACACGAGCCCTGATCCGGCCTGTATGTACTACGTGATGGACCGCGGAAAAGAAGGGCCGTTTTATTATGACCCTACGGATACCGTGTCGTTGGATAATACCGGTACTGTAGTCGTTTCGATAAGCGGCGCCCGGTTTAAGCGCATATGCGAGGACGGTTTGAGTGTGACCTGGTTCGGCGCCGTCGGGGATGGCGCGACAGATTGTACAGCGGCGTTTCAAGCCGCGATCGATGCCATAGGCGCCACGCCGAGCAGGACAGTGCGCATTCCGGCGGGCGTTTACCGGATAACGCAGCAACTCGAACTGAACTGGGATCAAAGCGTTCCCGTCGGCGAGCATCGACAATCGCTTTCGATCCTCGGGACGGGCAAAGAAGCGACGGAAATCGTCAGTGAAATTACCGGAGGAGGGTATGTTTTCAACCAGGACATGACCGAGCAGCAGGCTGCCAAATACCGGTTCGCTGTGGGGCTGAAGCTTCATGGATTCAAAATCAGAGGTACCGGCAGCGCCTGCGGTGGAATTCGTTCGATCGGGGCTGTCAATCTCACATTGTCGCATCTTGCGGTTATCGGGATGCAAGGACACGGTTTCTATGTGCCGCATCGCGCGGATTTGGAAGCTCCGCTCGGAAATTTCGGGGCCGGTCCAGACGCCTACGCCAATGCGTACGTCTCGATTGAACACTGCTTGTTCCAAGCATGCGGCGGTTGGGGGCTCATGATCGAGCCCTGGAGCTCGGCTTCCATCATCGAGCATTGTCAGTTTGCGGATAACGGAACGGGCGGCCTCCGGTTGGCCAATGCCGTAAACAGAATTTTGCGTTGCAGCATTTCAGTAAACGGCGGCAGCAGCACAGAAGGCGGGATATTGATCGAATACAACACCGATGACGGACAAACGCCGCACTACAACATGATCGACGGATGCGAAATCGATACCAACTATAATTACGGGGTCTGCCTCCGGGGCGTATTCGCCAATCGGATTACGAATTGCCGATTTATCGACAGAGAGAATTCGCTCACCCATCAATACTATGGTTCAGCCGCCATCGTAATTGGCGGACATGCAACCCGCGATACGTTTGGAAATTTCGTTGATGTCATCAATGTAAGGGTGTCCCAGCATACGTCCAGTCCTGCATACACGATTGTCAAGTTCGAAGGTCGAGCATACGAGAACAGCATAACCGGCATGCGTTACGACCTTGGTACCAACACGAGCATTGCTTTGGTGGCAAATGTAGGGACGGCCAATCTTCGCAATGTCGTGAAGGATTATGGGGGCAAAGATTTGTGGGAGGATCGGCCCTTCAGTAAAAACCGGGCGGCGCTCGCCAGATTGAATCCGTCCGAGCCCGCGGCTCCAACTGTCTCTAGCGGTGTAGAAACGGATGTCATATTCGGTCTGGAACTGCAGGATTATTTTAATGCATTTGATCCGGCGACCGGTACTTTTAGCTGCGGCAATGTCAGCGGTATTTATTTGGTCCAAGGGTTTATCCACGTCAATGGGTTAAGCAGTGCCACTCACGTGCAGATTCGGTTAAAGCAGCGGATTGGAAGCGGCTCCTATTCAACGGCACAGCAGTTGAATGTGCCGGTGTCGGCGTCCGGGTCTTCACCGGTGATGGTGCCGATCCAGTTCATTATGAGCGCTCTCCAAAATTATCAGTATAAAATTACACTTCAGCATCAAAACACAGGCTCTTTGACCATCGAGAAGGATTCGGGACTAAGCGCCATCAGCTTTGTGAAGATCGGTTGATTCGAAAATGATATCTATTCGATTGATTTAAATCAAATAGGGGGGATTTGCTTGAAACATCGTATTAAAATCGGCTTTGTGATTCCGGTAGTTTTGGTATTCGCTTTTTGACGGCATGTAGTGGAAACAGAGGCGGAACGGGGAACAACGGTGATGGAAGCGTTGCGAACCCCCACCCCCCGAAGAACCGTCAGAAGTTATTTTTTATACAGATTATGGTACGCCCGAGTAGCAACTTCGGAGACACATTACGCAAGCTTAAAGGCAGTTGTACTAATCGGCTCATTGGCTAAGTAAGCGTAAAATAGTCCCCACCTGGCCAGCAGACGGGGACTCGGATAAGCTATTTTGTAGTGTTAAACACGCGGCAAGTTATGGGAAGCGAGGAAGACCAGGGAAGGAGAGCATCCAGCGCCTCTTGATCTTTTAGATCAGGTAGCTGAGGCAGCTTCTCCAGCAGATAGGTCAGATAGTAAAACGGATACAACCGGTTCTCTTTGGCCGTCTCCACGAGGCTGTAGATCGTCGCGCTCGCCTGAGCACCTCGCGGCGTGTTGGCGAACAGCCAATTCTTCCGGCCAATCACGAACGGCTTGATGGCGCGCTCGCTTCGGTTGTTGTCGATCTCTAGCCGTCCGTCCAAGAGATAAGTGTTCAGCCGCTCCCATTGGTTCAGGCAGTAGGTAATGGCCGCTCCGGTCAGACTTTTGGGTAACACCCGGCCTTGTTGTTCCTGAAGCCACGCCAAACAAGCATCCAGCACAGGGCGGCTTTGCTCCTGACGGATGGCGAAGCGTTTTTCCGGCGGCTGCCCCTCGGCCTGTCGCTCGATCGCGTAGAGGCGGTTGCAGAAGTCCAGTCCCTGCTGCGCCACCGTGCCCGTGAACGGGACGTTCTTCGGCAGCGCCTGAACGGCATCAAAAAACTTGCGCCGGGCGTGCGCCCAACAGCCCACCCGTGTCACGCCGGCAACCTGGTCGTAGCTGTCGTATCCGTCCGTGTGCAGGTAACCCGTGAAGCCCCCCAAAAAGCGCTTCGGATGTTCGCCCGCCCGCGTCGGCCGGTACTCGTACAGGACGATCGCTGGGCTCCACGGTCCGGTTCGGTATAGCCACAGGTACGATTTCTGCTCCGCCGTCCGTCCGGGCTCCCGAAGCACCTGCAGCGTCGTTTCGTCGGCGTAGGCAATGTCCTGCCGCAGCAGGTGTGCCTTCATCCGCTCATATACGTGGGTGAGCCACTGGGCGCCGTGACGGCAACCGTAGACGTAGCGAACATGTTCCACAACCTTTACTTCGGCCGGAATCACCTTGAGCTCGCGTCGCACTTCGGTGCTCATCTCGTGCAGTGCTCCCCCGCAGCAGGCGCACGTTTGCTCTTCTACCGGCACACGGTACTCGACACGCTCAGTACGCAGCCCTTCGAGCTTCACCTCGCGCTGACCCCTGCGCTTCTTGCGCGTGAAGTTCTCCAGCGTCGGCTCTTCCTGGGCGGGGTCTGCCTCGGCCTCTGCTTCATTGAACAGCAGCAGTTGGTCCGGAGGCGTCTGTTCGCTGGAGGAGGAGAAACGCCGGCGCTGCGCCAGTTGGAATTGTTCTTCATACCAGCGCAGCTTCGCTTTCAACTCTGCGTTTTCATGGGCCAGCTTGAACAGTTGTTCTTCAGTTGTCGGGGGGAGGTTCGTTTGGTTTTCCATATTCACAAGATTCGACATGGCGTGGGCAAAATTCCTGCCGGGAAATGAGGGCAAGACACCGAAAAAAAATTCGGCTACATGACGGCCTCGACCCGCACCGGCGGATGCGCCTTGCGCTGCTCCAGCGCCAGGCCGTCCAGCAGCCAGCGTAACTCGCGGCTGGAAACGGTGACCGTTCCTTCACGGCCGGTCGGCCACTGAAACGTGCCGCGCTCCAGCCGCCGATACAACAGCCAGAAGCCGTTATGATCCCAGAGCAGCATCTTGAGCTTGTCGCGCTGGCGATTGCAAAACACAAAGAGGCTGGGCGCGAACGGATCCAAGCCGAAGCCCTCCTGCACGAGAGCGGCGAGGGCGTCGATGGACTTGCGCAAATCCGTGGGTCCGCAGGCCAAATAGACGTGCTGGGGGTTCGGGAGCGTCAGCACGGCACCGCCTCCGCCAGCGCATGCACGACTTCGCGAAGCAACCGGGGATCGAAACCGGCGTAAAGGTCAATCTGTGCCGGACCGACGCGAAGGACAAGAGACGCACGTTTTCCCTGCTCGGCTACGGTCAGCGGTACAAATCGTGTCGCCGGGGCTGGCGTGGAGGAGCCGGTCGAGTCGGAAGGCGTGCGCGTTTTGGATTTGTAGAGCCAGTATTTCATTTGGTGAACCGTACAGTCGTGGGCCGCGCACCAAGCTTTCAGGGTCAGACCGCTGGCCCGGTACTTGGCGATGCGTGCAGCCCATTGCTGTCGAAGTTGTTCATTTGCCGTCATGGGGCAACCTCCTTACGTTCTCGGTTACCTCATTTTCTCATGGGATTCAATCCGCTTGAAGGTGGGGACAGTTTGACGCTTACATCGATAAACGTCCAATTGAAGCCCGAACCATCGACGCAACTGTAAATACACTACTTTATGAATTGCTTTTATATGTCTGGGATGTGCAAGATGTGTATGTATTTATCAAAGATGAAGTGCTTCGTCGGTTCCTATCGATACCCGAAGGGAAGCCCTTTTTTTGTCGGCTTCAAATGGTCGATCAATGCCTTAATGAAAGTACGTTTACTGTGGCCAATGAGGAATTAGAGTCATTATTAAAGGATATTTCATCATTCGTCCGTAAAAATGTACGCGCGGGAGGAAAGTGGATAAATATGGAGAAGTTATTCTTAAATTTATTTTAAACTTCATTAATAATGGGAGTGTTTATAGTGAGTACCGAAATTGAAATAATTACTATTCATCCAATCCATAAGCACGCTTTCTCTGTAATTGAACACCCAGAGGGGCAATATGAATACATTGGGGACGCTTTAGGTTGCGATTGTATGATTGAGAGATTTGTTGACGGATTCATGAGAAAGTACAAAAATGATGGAAGGGATAACGAAGACTGGTATGGTTGGGATGCCGAGGTTCTCGCTCCATTTGATTGTATGGTTGAAGCCATCCACATCAATCCAATCACAAACAAAATAGGAGAGATTAATCCATCAAGGGCAAGTAGCATAACGTTTTTCAGGAATGATGGTGTGAGGGTTTTTTATGGACATGTAAAGGATGTAAATGTAGTTGTGGGCGATTCTGTAAAGGCAGGAGATATAGTCGCCAAAGTTGGGAACAACGGCTATTCAAGGTGTCCACACATTCATATAGGCGCATGGATAGAAAAAACACCACTTCAGATAAGATTTGATTTAAGTGCATTGGGAAAATACTTTAAGCAATTAGGAGATAAAGGATATCATTTTTGATAGCTGGTAGATACTCCGCACTAAACTAAACCGAGGGACGGGGCGGTAGTGTCTAAACAAACCGGGCAGCAGATGGTACTGTCAATTTTGTAAAAACCATCCAACACGGAGGGTTTTTACATTTATATCCATTCATCTGCACCTGGTGACAGTTACGCTGGTATCACCCCTATTTAAGAAACTAAGCCCAGTGCGATTTTTTAAATATAGGGGCTACTTATGGTTAAAATAGTCGCGATGAAAACGAATCGGGGGTGCGGGTGTACAGTGAAAATTAACTATTTTATCTGATGTACAAAAACTTTATATAAATGCTAAGAAATAAAAGCCAAATCATAAGAAGTTATTCTTATACGGGGTTGCTGTTTGTTCCGCTAACAAGAAACGATAGCTCAATAATGTTTTCTACCTAGGTGGCCGATGATTCGGCGGCCTATTTCGCTAACATGCAGTTTTCGTAAGATTATTAGTTTAATGATTACGATTAGAAAAAGAATTGAAGGGAATTATCCACTTCTAGCGAATTACCCTGTGAGAACGGCGGCAGGTAATAGTTTCCTACCCAATAGGAGTAGAACTGTGGAACCCAAACAACAGATTGATACTGTCTCCAACTTACAGCTGGGAGATATAGAGGCCTTCGATATTCTTGTTAATACATACCGCGAACAGGCTCAGGTGTGGGCGATACGGATTGTTCGAGATTCTTACCTAGCTGAAGACGTAGTTCAAGAATCGTTCTTCCAGATGAAAGAAAAAATCAGCAACCTGAAAGACCCTAATAAGTTTTGTGAATGTTCCGACAAGTGGTACGCCGAATAGCAATCAATCATATTCGCGGCTTGTCCTCGAGCATATTACCGATAGGAGATATTCCAGAGCCCGATGTGAACACGTCTAGGAAAACGAACACGGAATCCGACCCCTTGCACCAAATGCTAATTCAAGAAAACAAACAAGAATTATTACGGAACTTCGCCGAAAATTCATCCAGACGAAAACGCTGCTGTCCTACGGAGAATTAACAATAGACACCGCATTAAAGGTCGTGCAAGTTCATCATTCAAGGATTGACTTAACGAAGAAGGAATATGGCATTCTGGAGTACCTCAATTAAATAAAGATAAGGTCGTAAGCGCAGGCGAAATCATTGAACATGTGTGGGACAGTAACGCCGACTTATTTTCCAACTCCTTTAAGGTGCATATCAATTCGTTGAAAAAGAAGCTTGCTGTGCATCTTGGCGACAAAGAATTCATTCGAAATACGAGAGGAATCGGCTATTTCATCGCGGAGGAGGCGAATGATGAAACGGTTTAATCGAATATCTCTGCGACTGCGGCTTACAATTGTTATGGCTCTGATCTTAATCATAGCTAGTGCGGTGTTGATAACTGTCTCGATAAATTCCGCGGGCTTACTTTTTGTAATTCTTTTATTCGTAGTAGCATGTGTTGTAGCTTCTGCAAAGGGGGACGTATATCCGCAGAGGCAGTAGTACTAGCATCGCAAACCCTCAGATGAGCAAACTTAGAAAACGCGAACCAAAATCCGTTCCAATCTTGCTTGGGCTAGAGCTACGGAAGTTTTTCCTGTTTAATGAACTTAAAGTCATTGCCCGTCGAACATGTGTCGGTGTAACCATTCCCGGACCTATAGCGGAATATTCAAACCACTCCTCATTTACGGGGAAATTAATTTATTTTAAAGTAAAATAAGTATTAGAAATCTCCCTCCAGACAAACTACAACCCAGGTACGCTGACACCTGGGCCAACAAATAGTTGCCCTTCAAGGGGGCTGGTTATAGCACAATAAACCGTCCGTAGCAGGGCGGTTTTTTTGTACCAAATTAATTCATACGTTTGCACCTGGTGACAGCGACGCTGGTGTCTACCTACATCAAATGAGATCGTGGGCGGCATGCCCAGAAGGTTCCAAGATAGTAATGTCACATGCATTCTAAAGCTAAAAAAGCTGATACTTATGGTAAAGCTTGACGGATGCGATAGTTCAATCTTCGACAAAGACGGAGCTAGGCTAACCAGAAATCTTCTTGGCAGCCTAGCTCCGTCTTTGTCCATTAACCTGAACAATCTGATATGAGAATCCGGTTTTCGAGGCAGGTCCTCGATTAATTCTCGGATAAGCAAATCGAGGAAATCCTATCCGTTATCTCCTCAAGTACACAAATAGAACCTGCCACCGATTTCAAGCCGCGCCGATCTCCATACATCTCATACTATTTGATGCAGCCCTTACCGAGCGATAATCCCTAACCAATTCCACTTTCATGACCTGGTACCGCAAACTCAGAGAGCCGGAGATCAGAATGCAACCAGTCCCGTATGAATTCCACCAGTGCGCTAAACCCCCGCACATAACTGTCGTTGTGACCTTCTTCTGCACTCTCAGGCCGCAGTAGGATGTATGTCAGAGAATGATGCCTACGAGACTCCTGAGTGTCCCCAAAGCCAGTATAGAGGCAACAAACACGATCCACGACAGCCCGAAGGCTATTAACATGCTGAATGTGGGAATACGCGTTCATCTGATGGTACGCCTTGTTAATAATTCCGTCGCGCGCAAGCCACCTAAACTTCGAAAGTTTCGAGTCGAATACAAGGCTGTGCCCGTTATAGCGCATATCCCCGCGGTTGCTCTCATAAAAATCGAGTCGCATGTCCGGCCAGCGGTGCTCGTTCTGAGAATAGAAGCCACCCGTTTGACCCGCATCGTCCGGTGAATACACGATCATCTTCCCATAATAAATGCGGATTTCCCCAGCCTCATGAGAAAAGATGATTTCTTTCCCCTCCTCGATGCCTTGATTTTGCAGAGAGCCTACTGTTTCCGGCAAACCCTTAATAGGACGGAACCCGAGTTCCTTAAGCGCCTTAAGAATTTGGAACAAGCAGAAGTATTCGTAGATGCGCCATGTTGGCCACAAGATTGATTTATATTGCCTCACATCACCTTCCTTATGCTTGATATGTATTCCCTTTTCGAACAGTTCTGTTAATAAGTGATAATAGCGATTTTTAACGAAGGGCTTCCTTCCGGACATTTCGATCCCTTGAAAGATGGGTGAGTGGAGGAGGTAAGCAAAGACGCCCCTCATTTGTACGACGGCTTGACTCCATCGAAGCAAAGTCCCCCTCCATTTCGTGAGCTTGCTCATTTGATTCATCGTCGCATACCGAAGACCACTATGGTCGCGAAGCAAACCTTCGGGTACATCGGTCATGTTACGGATCTCCTGAATCCGGTGTTCGAACTGTGCCTTTCTCTCCTCCTGAGCTCGCAATTCCCGATCGACGGCGGTGAGATCCCGCTCGAGTAATTCATGAATCATGGAAAGATCGGCTTTCCATCGGTGAATGATAAATTTGATCCATTGGTTTTGAGGGTTATCCACTTCGAGATGCTTTCGGCGTACGAGATGGAACTCCATTGGCTGGACGCCTTGATTAAATGCAATGCCTGCGTAGGACTGTGACCAACGCTCCGTACGGGCATCTTGTCTGCCGTTCTTCGTAGATACACGATACTGTGTCTGTACCTCTTCATGGATATGGAGCCGAATGTACTCAATACTTGCTGTGATGCCTTGCTTTTCGTTTATCAGCCACCGGATGTAGTCGTAATACCACTTGTCGGGGGGCTCCTCGATAAATTCGTCTGCAAATCCTCTTTGGCTCAATATGAGCTCGTAGCAGATGCCGCTCGCTTGTTCTTCCAAGGTACGATGAATCCACTGTACTTGAGCGAGTGTTAAGTTATTGGGTGTCACCTGAATGCCGGAATAGTATGTCTTTCCCCCAATATGGACGGTAAGGTGGTAAAACCCCATACGCCATGGAAATTCGGTGTCGTCGTTACTTCCTCGCGTAAATATGGTCTGCATATCCCCGCGCGGGGATAACTCGAGTTCAATATGGCGAACTTCTCCTTCTTCGTTAAAGCGGGAAGTATCAAAGACCAGTTGGCCTCCATCTTCTATATCACTTATTGGGTGGAAATCAACTTGAAGAGGTACCATTTCCCTCACTTCAAGCAAATTGTGCCGATCGATCTCTTGTTCGGAGTCCCAAAAGAACGGGATGGCCCTTCCAGCGGTTTGAAAGTCTGCGGAATAGACGAGTTCAACACGAAACGGTAATTGCTCTTTAGAATGTGTAGCCATTACGGGTCAACTCTTTCGCTTTTTGAGTTAAGTAATCAATCGAATAGCGGAAGTCCCAACCCTCTTCTTTAAATAACTGTGCAATGTCACCATATACGTACTCATTCTTTTGGAAATCATAGGTGCCGACGAGGGATTCAATTTGCTCACGATGACCGCGGATTTTAGTTAGTATGCGCTGGCGAACCTGGTAGTCAAAAGCATGCTCCCGCTGCAGCATGGCATCCCTGTTCTCATCCTTTGGGATATTGGCGAGATAATCACCGATGCCGCGGAAAATCCGGAAGGAAACGCCGGTTTGGGCATCAATGTTTCGAAGTTTCTCATGGAGCTTGTCCAACAAGTCCATCTCTTCATACTCTAAGCCGTGAAGCCCTTGCGATTCGCTCGTCCACTTTTTGCAGAACATGTTGCTGTTAATAGAACCTTCCCAATCTAATGCAGGTCCGGAGAACTCTTTAATTTTCGCATTTGCGTCCTGGAACTTGTATTTTTGGAGATGTATCACGTTAGCTCGATCTAAAAGACGCTTGCTAAAATCCTTGGTCGTCTCATCAAAGTTAGCGGTCCCTACAAACATGATGTTTTTACCGATTTGAATTTTACTCTTGGTTTTCTTGTCTCGGCACATTGCGGTATCGCTAAATAGCGTCAGAAAACGGTTATCATCGTCCATTTCCAGGAGCGAAATGAACGGACTGAAGTAATGTTCGACTTGCCCGAGGTTCATCTCGTCGAAAATAACCATGAAAAGACGATCGGGTTGCTCTTCGGCCCGCTGCAGGAAAGAAACAAGACCCGTCTCGCTCTCCATGTAAATTCCAAGCTGTTGGTTGAGATACCCAAGAATGTCTGATGGCTCAGAATATGCCGGGCTTACTGCGAGCACAAGCAAGTTGTCTCCATTTTTTAGTCCGAGAGCCTTGGCGTAGAGCATCGCAAGCTTTGTCTTTCCGGTACCGGACATGCCTCCCAAGACAGTGATAAAGTTGGTTTTGAGTGCGACGTGAAAATTATATAGATCTGCCTCCTCGTATACTAGGCTTTCTTTGTGCGCAAGGTACAACAGCTTGTTGAGAAAGTCATACTCTTCGATCTCGTCGGTGTTTCTGATTGCCAAAGTTGGTTCTGGTTCGGTCGCGGAAGACGCCGGTTCAGGTGAAATCGGAACTGGCTCCGGAATAATAACAGACAAAGGTACTACAACGGAATCCTTATGTCCAAGAGGCTGTCCATGTTTGGCAAAACGATCCCGCAAATCAAGAGCATACAGGTCAGAAATATACATTAGGTCATCATGAACTGCTCTAGTCATGTCATCCCAGTCATCAGGAATACGAATTTTTTGGATCTCGTCTGAACTTGTGCAGTAGTAAGTCGTACGGATATTCTCAGAGATAATGACTTCTTGCTTAGGAATATGGTACAAGTGGTTTTCACAAATGATAAATTCAGGTGTATCCATTAAGTTCGGGTACGACTTCATCCGGAACGGACGTTTAGTTTGTAATGCAGTATCAAGACGCTGGGAAGACAAATCCCGATCCACTCGCGGAACCGGCAGATAGTATTGTGCATCTAATTGGTCGCCTACCCATACCACATCGAGATTGAAATGGTATTGGTCTAGCCCTTCCCCCCTTCGCTCACGCAGGCGGGGCTTAAACAGAATCAATTTGTTTTGGAGATGATCGTGTAGGTGCTGTATCTTATCTTCTGCATTGCTATAGTTTATTGAGCGTAGAAAGGCCGGGTTTGTATTATCAAACAAAATGTAGACAGACTTGGGATCCTTTCCTAGATATCCAGTGATGGCTTTTGGTTCTCTTGAAATAGGTTGTATGTATATCAGTTTGGTATCGTTTGAATGGTGCTGGGTTATCGCTTCACGTGTTAATCCTAAGTTCGGAATTATAGCTTCAGACGGATCTGCTAACTTTCCTAGTATTAAGCACGTGTTCATTTCCATCGGATTAAAGTAAGACATGTTCATCGTCATGTATGTCAGCTCCCATCATATAAGTGATAACTTGCTGCACGCATCCAATTTCGTCATATCCGGAGACAGTAAAGTATGGTATTGTATTCTTCTCTAGAGTCTTTTCGAGAGAAACCCAATCTTTGCTCCTGGAAAACGAACTGCGGTTGATACAGACAATTGCACCCCTGTATTTGGTCCACTTTGTCTTTCCCCAATTTATGACGTCGCTTGTGTAGGCGCTATCAAAACCAAACAGGGAAGCGATAAACTGTGGACGCTCGCAAATGTACAGAAAACGGGCTGAGCCTCGTAATACGTCAATGTAATTGGAGAAATCTCTGAACAGGTTTAGCTGTTGTTGGGAGCCTTGTAACAATCCCATCAGCTCGTTTTTCTCATTTATGAGAGTTTGAATCTGCTTCTCAAAATCCTTGCTGATTCCAATTGTGCTAGTTGCTACTTCCAAGTGTGCCCGTTGCTGCTCATTAAGGCGTGAAACCTCCTTGTTGGCTTCTTCAAGTCTTGTTTCCAGTTGATTAACATTTTCTTTTAATTTTTCCACTTCATGCATTGAATTAATTACACGAATACTGTTTTCGGCATGCAGATTAGAGTAGTATCGGCTAATTACGTAATTAATGAGCTTCGCGTTAGCATCATCCTTATAACGATCATTTTCCAACAGATATAAGGCAACTATAGCTAGCCGATCATCATGCAATTCTGCCGCCTGAAGCCTCGTAAATAGTTGTTCGATGTCCTCGAATGATACCGGAACCTCGGATAATGTTCTCTGGCAGTGCTCTTCGAGATCAGGAATTATACTTTCGAAATAATACTCTACCCTAAGAAGGCTGTGTACGCGGTCGTATGGCGAAGAAGGAAAGCAATCCAAAATTCCCTTTCCCTCTTTTGCGCCATCCGTTATGCTTTGCAGCAAATTATCGAAATCATCCTTATATAAAATATAGATAAGGGAGATATGTTGATATGGCTTAAGCTTTGGGTAACCGGCCAAGGTAAGAATTAGCCCATTGAGATCTCCACGTACTTCAAGTCGGGGAGTTTTTTCGATAAGATCGGTGCCGACTTTCTGATAGAGCTCACGAATATGTAGCTGAGGATTTTTGACGCGGCGTCTTGAGGATGGGCTTTTAGTAAACCCCCTTAGTAAGGCCGCTTCGATTTGCTTTTTAAGATCACCGGGACTTCTCATGTCTTGGGGAAATCCTGAGATAAGGCGGCTAATTGGGGCGTAATCCCTTGTCCCGAGTATGTTCATGAACCACTTCACTTCTTCCAACGAAGACCCTCCTCCTGGTCGTTCTCTATGTTGTAGTCATCTGGTCTTATGTCCAATTCATTTCTTCCACCCCCTAGGACTATTTTATCAGTTCATACAGATAATAACTAACTTTTTCAGGATCCCTAGGTGTTCGGAAAATAAACGTTGGTGCATGCCGATGAAGTCGAATCCTTCTTCTCCCGCCCATATTCCACAATTCGCGTATTCTCCAGTTGCAGTGATTCTAGACTAAATAGTAGACACAGCTTAGACTGATAAAATGATAAAGATCGGAGGCTGTGTCAAAGATGAAAAAAGAGAATCTCAATCTATTGTTGGATAATATTTGCGAATCTCAATAATGTGCTTTGCAATGGAACGGCTTGCATGTAAGAAAATTAGCTTGTCACTATCCGATCTAGCGAAAAACGAAGTCTATCAGATGCCCATGTTTCCGACCGATCGTGACCGACTGATTACGTTAGAGAACGACAGATGAGATTAAACGGATGTTTGGCAGCTCCGCGATTATGGGAGCTTCCTCCATTACTCCTTCGGGCCAATCAAAACGCCGGTCGAATATGATAGGCGGTCATTCTTGGTAGTATAAATCCGGTTGGGGCAAAAATAGTCTTACTTATGAATATTTTCATGGTACACTAGCCTTAGTGATCATGAAGGAGGGAAGTAGCTTGCTTGAAGCGCTCCCACGAAAACTGCAACATTTAATGGATGAAATGCTTCATTCCACAACAATCAGCGCCGACCTAAGAAGCCAAAATATTACGCAAATCGCTCAAAACTATCAAAGATATCCGAAGCATAAATTAAATCAAAAGTTTGTTTCGTGCACAACGGAGCTGGATCAACTACGGAAGCAAAAAAAAATTGATCCAGGCAATAATAAACTCGTTGAAAAAATTAAGCAGTATGAAATAGAACAAAAGATTTGGGAAGAAGCGATACAGCTTCGTAAAGAACTATATCAGCATCCCAAATACCCGCTCGAAGGAAATGTAGCTGAGGCCGGCGCATTCTCTGTTACAAAACGGCGAAAGAAAGCCCCTCAGTCATTGCTCGTTGAGCGGAAGAGCAGGGGAGCTGTCATCCGACATTTCGGGGATATGGAATTAACGGTTACAGATGCCAAATTGCTTCTTGTTATGCATAAGTTATGGGAAGAGAAGGGGCGCGGAAAGGAAATTGAGGTTTCATTCTACGAAATCGCCAAAAAATTGAACCGCCCAAAGAGCGGCAAGACCTATGAAGATATTCGAAACTCGCTGCTTACGTTATTCCGGACAGAAATTAAATTCGAGAATTTTGTTTTAAACGGCGAGAAAGTTAAAACGCAATTTATCCACATCATGCAGGGTGTCGCAGAAATTGAAGCCGGCGAGAAGGCCAGGGTGCGTTTTTCGGACTATATCTACGATTCCCTTCAGTCCGGTTACTTCATTTATATCAGTATGGCCCTTTTAGAGGATTTAAGCAGCAGCGCGGCCCAAGGACTTTACCCTTTTATAGCAGCCCAATCTCTTAAAGGGATTCAGGAGTGGTATGTTAACGAGCTCTGCATGACAGTTAATATCACCGCTCCCAGACCATCCGAGCGTCTCAGTACCCTAATTAACGCTTTTCAAGAGATGTCTAGTCTGGGTATAATCTATGATTTCAAACACTTTTTGGACGAATCCGGAGCTGAAAAAATAAGAATTGATCCGTCTCCAATACTTGCGAATTCAAGACCGCCGCAGTTACATGATCCAGTTCAATTGAGCTTTCAATTTAACGTCGATTAAGGTACACGTAAACGTCGATTTAAGTACACCATCTTTCCATAAGTCGATTTAAGTACACCTAAACGTTGATTTAAGTACACCCATATTCTCGCGAAAGCGGGAGAGGATCGGTCGTTATTTCTTTTAAAAAGATCTTATTTATCTCTCTTTCCATAATGTCGATTTAAGTACACTATATCGTTGAATTAAGTACACCATTTCGCGTTTTTAACCACACTAACCGCATTTTTAAGTACACCAAAACGTCGATGTAAGTACACCAAAACGTCGATTAAGGTACACTGTTGATGCATGGACGTCTAAAGTCTACAATAATTTCATAGAGAGATATTCCAACAATAATTGTCGAACAAAATAAAAGAGAACCTTTTTCTTTGTCTTGGCGGACTAAAAAGGTTCTCTGAGGAAATAGAGAATTCGCAACCGATAAGCGCGTAATCCTCATTGTGCTTATATTATAGCGAATTCTCCCTCTGGTTGCAATGAGAACATCAGAGAGGTGGCTTGCAGTGGGAGAACAAAATAAGCCCAGATATTACCGGTATCAACGCACCGGTAATATGATTCCGCGTACCCGAAAACGGGGAGGGAAAGATCAGGACTACTTGGAATCTGAAGTAACCAAGATTTTTTTCGATGAAGAGTACGTGAAAAACTTTTCATTAGACCGTTTCGGCTTGCCGATTCATAGCAAAATAGCAAACTATACAACCGTCGAAAACTATCTTCTCGATTTTTGGTCTCCCGTCATAGGAGGAGAAGCTGTCTTTACGTTTATATTGCTCATCCGTCATTGCTACGGATATGATGCCGACGGCAATAAAAAAGACTTTTCCTTTCCAGAGCTCGAAACCCTGGCTGAAAAATGGGGGAAGACTGTTCCCACGGTTAAAAAATATTTGGACATTTTGGAAGATCATTATTTTATATATCGATTCTGGCGTTCCGACCCGGATCACTACCATACGGATGATTCTATACTTTACAAATTGCGAACTTCTGTCCCGTATTTAAGCGAAGAGCACCTACTCAAGCTCTCACCAAAACTTCAAAGTCAACATGACCGTTTTCTGAAACAGCTCATGGGCAAGTATAACGAAACAATTGAACTCCCGGAAAAGTATGATTTTTCTGCTGAGTTTTCCAGAATACTCGAAGAAGGATCCCCTGCGCCGCGGCGCCGCATGCTCCCCGAAGAACTAGAAGAATATCACCGAATTCGGGAAGCACAATTATTATCGAAAATTAAACCATCCGATAAAGAAATATGGGAGATGTTCCTAGAAATTATCGGTAGAAGGGTAGCTTTTCACTCCATACAAACATGGCTGGTTCCATCGTTTTGCATATTGGATGATGCGGGCATACATATATACGCACCGAATCCATTTGTAGCTGATTGGATTCGTTCCCGATACGTTACCTTACTTGAAGATGCTTTTCAACAAATGCTTGCAGATGATATGAAGTCTATTTACATACATAGCGTTCGTGATCGTGAAAATGTCCCGCTACCAGGCGTGAAATAGAAAAAACCGCTGTCCGGCTTTTAAGGATGGCGGTTTCTTCTTCTTTTACTCGCTTCTTTTCATCATCGCTCGTGTTGGACCTAGCAAAGCGCAACACGAGGATGAACGCAGCCAGAGAAGCCAGGGGCTACGATCCCCAGCTAGATAAATAGCGCTACCAGACTTCCGCACCTTTGGTGCTGTCGGAGCGAAGGCGGCAAAAGCATCGTTAAGCGGCACGTTAAAGAGGATCGTGTCTAGAAATGCGCCGACCAAGGTACCATGCACCAGGCGTACCCAGACGCAACAACGATACACCCTTAGGAAGATGGAAGTAAGTGCCGTTCCGATCCTTGCCGCGATACGGTGTTGACTTCGTTTTGCCCTTAGTGAACAACCAATCGCCTTCCTGTTCTATATAGGGGACGACGCTGAGCTGGGGATTTCCGATATCCAATCCGGCAAGCAGCAGTTCCCCATATACCGCGATCTTTACAGGAGGGAGGCATTGGGCCGTCGACGATTACCAAGTTCGAAAGGGCGAAAATATCTCGACTGGAGGTATTTGTAGTAAACTGCACTTACTTCCAATTATACTTGTACTACAACGGGACTATTCAGTATCGGAAGTATGAGTTATTGAAGGATTAGCATGAATGTCAGAATGTTCATTCTCGTGAAGTGAAGAGTAAAGGTAACAATGGGCAAAAGGCATTTATTCCTCATTACAGCCCCTTAACTACCACTTATATACAAAGCTTATTTTGGGTGTAGAGCCCTCAGAACGCCTCACAGGAAGTCAGTTTAGAGAACAATCTAAAGACCCCTCCATTGCTTGCAATATTTCAAGTGTAGGGAAAGGGGTTGAAACCAGAAATCAGGCGTTGAATATAATATGCAAATCAAATTGTATTATTGGATATTAATTTTATCGAAACATTTCCGATACTAAAACTAATAATGCCAAATATTCCCAGACTTAATTAAACACTTGCGGGGGTTAGGAATGAAAAAACAAACAAAGCCTACTACAATTTTTATTACTTTAGTGGTATTACTGATAGTTGTAAATGGTTGTAGTATGGGTAAGAGATTTATTGAAGGTTTATGGGAGGATAGTGAAGTTAAACAACTTAATTCAGTTGTTGCGGTTGTACATCGACTGTACGATTTGGAAGAAAAGGCAAGGGGCCTATCTGATAGAACGAGGCTACAATTGACAAAGGCTGACTCAAAGCTGGAGATGTCATTGTTGAATGAGGCAGAGAATACGTTTAGGGATGCTGCTCTTGGATATAAGAATCTAAAGCTACCTAATGGATTGTCGAAAGAGAAAAGTAAAAAACTTCAACATATAATAGACAATTATCAAACCGGATACGAGGCAAAAGCTGAGGAGATTTATTATGCAAAGAAATTTTTTGTCGATCTAAATCCATCAAACATCCAACTATCCGTGACAAATCAAGCACAAGCAGAAGTACATCTAAATATTTCTGCAAAATCAATTAAGGATTTGGGGCAAAGCCTTGGTGTTGATTTATTAAAAAATAAGAAAAAGTATTCGATTTAAGGTAATAATAATTTGAGTGGTTACCCAAAAATTATTTTTTTGAATTACAGCATTCTTACTGTAAGTATTTACTTGAAAATAACCCTCAGTTTCACTATTGTAGTGGCTTGGGGGTTATTTTCACATTACTCTTGGTTAAATCCCCTTACTTACCATCCGAGGTTGATTGACCTTTAAGGATCTGAATAGGTAGGTTTGTTACTTCTTTGTGTTTGAGTAAGCTATCGGATACGATAGCTAGTTACCCTTTATAATTTCACTTTTAAAACAAGCACTTCTCATCCGTCGAGGCTTGTCTGAAGTGGGATATCCTAGTGCTGGCTTCTTCATGGATACGGCCGGCATTGGGTACAACCTTACTTGGGACACTTATGCACAACATAACCATAGGCATAAAAATATTTTGGGTAGGGCATAAAATCTTAACGTTATCTAACCATAAATATTTTATGGGTACATATCGACAACCAATGTATACCCATAAATTTTTTACGGTTATGTTTTAAATAACCTCTGCTACCCCCAAAAATCTTATGGGTTATTCATAAATTTTTGATGGGTAGAAGATACCCATAAAAATGTACATGCCCCCGCCATAAAATTTTTACGCCGAATAAAACATATCTTTAATAATTATTAAAAGAGTATTAATATATGGAATCCATCTTCGAAGAATTCCAAATTTCAAAAACTCTTATTTTATGCTATTTTAAACACATATTCATTTATTCTATGATTATGCCCTTATTGCGAGTGTTAAGCCCTATAGGCAGTATGTTTTTTAGAAGAGTGCCCTTATAGGGCTTTATTTATTTGCGCTTACAAGCCGACAGCTGCAATCACCTCTATTCGAGGACTGCATCTGCCGGCTTTATATATAGATACTCCAACAGTTTCTTTCTTAATCTAAAGCCACTCGATGCAATAACTGTGAGACATGACACGGCATGAGGTATATCGATCTTTGTCAAGATTCACGAAGGAAACAATCAATTGTCTGACCTGTAATAAATTTCGGGAAACGATGAACGCATGATGTGTAGATTTGCGAGTTGAAAAACGAATATATGATTTCAAATACAAATGGACTAAACAATTATCCGAATCAATTTATAATTGAGTTATCCCCCAGACCGCCCGGCTAAAGGGTGGGAACCATATGATTCTTGATTATTTCAGTAAGGCTTCATTCATTGTGGTGCTGCGGAAGTTTTCAGAGGGCGGTCCGTACTTCATGGTACGTCTATGTAAGCAAACCCAATGCATCATTGACATTCAGAGGATGGAAGCACCCCTGGAAAATTGGCCGGATAGCTACATTCAGGAATTACTTAACCGCGGAGAACGAATCTTAAAAAGGCGGTGGGTGTTTGCCTGACGCCCAATCCCTTGTCGTTAATTCGACAAGGAATTTTTCTTTTAAAAGGAGATATGACGAATTAATTATTCTATGGTATAATTTTTCTCAGATCAAATTCTTTCTTTTACCTTATCGCGAGTATCAAGCCCTATGGGCAGTATGTCTTTCTTTATAGAAGACGTGCGCCTATAGGGCTATTTTTATTTCCGTGGCGCCTACAAGCTGAAAGATTCGGTTACATTAGTGACCGTTCCTTTCGGCTTTTATTTTATAAATATGCATTTGAGATGGGGGAAACGAACAATGAATAATGCGGATCGAGTCGGTGCGGGGATAGAGGCGATTAGCGAAAAATCTAAAGAGCAGGGGAATTGGGGCTCTGGCAGGTGAATTTTTCAGGATTCTTCGTATGGCCCGTCTATCCAGTATTTCAAGTGGGTACGGGCAATAAGGCGGCAATTAAAAGCAAGTACTCAGTTTACTTTCAAAAATTCTGAAGAACACCTGAATGAGGTTCTTGGTAACGGTCCTTACTGATTATCGGTCCGAATCTCATCTCCCGTTTAACAAATCAAACTTACGACCCGCATCTGGCACAAGGATTCTAACAAAAGCTCTCCTTACGACACGCCTTTATCGTAAAGAAGGCCACACGAATATCATGGAATGCTACCAGTACTAGAAAGTATCATCCTTGAAGGAAAAGAACCTTGCGGGGAAACCCGCAAACGGAATCCGCCATATCATCAAGTATGGAATTCGACAATCGAACGGAGTATCTTCAATGGAAATCTAGAAAGAGCTAAACATCTTCCGGATGCCATGTACAAACTAGGCTTCAATAATTCAAAAACAAGATATCTGCAAGCCAAATATCACGAAGCTACGAAGAACCACGAGCAGCTTGTGGATGAACTCAAGAATCAAGGGCTAACAGATGCCCACATTTTTGTAAAATATGATAAAATGGAGACAACAGGGGGAAGAACCATGAAGAAACTCAAACCCTTGAACGATGTCGTGTTCAAAAAGTTATTCGGTGAAAACCACGATAAAGAGCTTTTGATTCAGTTTCTGAATGCATTGCTCGAATCGGATATTACCGACTTGACCATTTGGGAAGAAAAATTGACCCGTGAGAAGATTGATGACAAACAAGGTATCCTCGATATTAAGGCCGAGCTGGTTGATGGCGAAAAGGTCGATATCGAAGTACAATTATTAAATCAGTACAACATGATTCCTCGGACACTTTTCTATTGGTCGCGGCTGTATACGGAGAATTTCCAGAAGCGGGGAGTTTACTCTGATCTACGCAAAACGATTGTAATTAATATACTTGGATTTGATCTCATAAACGGTGTACCCTATCATTCACATTACCATCTTTATGAAGATCAAACCCACGTTAAACTGACCGATCTTTTGGAAATTCATTTCATTGAATATCCAAAATTTAAAGCGCTAGACAGTCAATTGAATAATCCCCTTCATCGATGGTTACTCTTTCTGTCAGGGGATGCTTCCGAATCAATTATGAAGGAGGTCATTGAAATGGATCAAATGATAAAACGGGCGGACGAGAAACTTACTTTCCTTAGCGCAGATGAAGAGATCCGACGTATGGCGGATCTAAGGGAAAAGGGCTATGCGGATCGCGCTTCACGGGACGATTATGTTCGAGATAACGAAAAGTTCGAAACAGCAAAACGCCTGCACGCAATGGGTATGTCACTTGAGGACATTTCCCAAGCTACTCAGATCCCGGTAGTCAAGGTGAAAGAATTGCTGGAATCTAAGCCGAGCAATTAACTGGTGGGTTTAGTTACCCCAATAATGTACTTTTAGAAGAGCTGGCGATTGTGAATGCCAGCTCTTCTTTTTGGTGTGCCACGCATGGCGATTAACTAGGCGGTGAAAGTCCGCTGTGGGGGCTGGTAGTGGCCAACCACTAGCCAAGGGCAAGGGTGTCCATCGCAAGATGGAATCTAAAGGAAGCCGGAGGCAAACTTCAAACCTGAGGAACACGAACATCATCAGGCACAAGGCGTGGGATGAGCTTGCCAAACAAAGCAAGGTCCAATTCACTACACAGACATGCCCGTGTAAATGATGCGGGTACATTGAAGGAAAGTGAATCGTCTTACCGTGGGAGGTCTCATGGGCGTGAGGAGATGAGTTACAAATCGCGGTTGAAACAAGATTTATCATGAGAAGTCCAGCAGACGCAGTAGTACCTGATGAAGTCGACGTCATCAGGGAAGGGCCGAACCGTAGGAGGCGTGGGTCAATGAAAGGTACCATGGAGAATATGCGGGAGCGTACATTTCTGCAAGGATACCCGAAACCGACAGCACCAACGCAGCCGAGTCGAGCTCTTATCAGCGAAACATACCCCACACGCAGAGGTGGACACCGTATGTCAACACAACTGGATAAGATAGCAGAGAAAGCTCGGCAAGATAAGAAGCTTCGCTTCACGTCACTGGCGCACCTCATCACCCCAGAGTTTCTGCAGGAGACATGGTGGATGATGAACCGCAAGGGAGCAAGCGGAGTGGACGGAGAAACAACGGTGCAATTCGAATCGAACTTGAAGGAGCTGACGGAAAACCTGTGGAGTCGGATTAGACAAAATCGCTACAAAGCCCCACCCGTAAGGCGAGTAGACATTCCCAAAGGAAATGGAAAGACCAGACCACTGGGAATCCCTCGGTGGAGGACCGACTGGTTCAACGCGCGGTAACGAGGATTGTCGAAGCGAATTTTCGAACAGGATTTTCTGGACTTCTCGTATGGATTCCGACCGGGACGCAATCCCCATATGGCGCTCAAAGCGCTCAGGACTTGCATTGTTACCAAGAAAGTGAGACACGTATTCGAAGCAGATATTCGCGGCTACTTCAACCACATCAACCATGAATGGCTGATGCAAATGGTCAAGCAACGGATAGCCGACCCGACCATTTTGCATCTCATTGGAAAATGGTTGCGAGCCGGAGTCATGCAACACGGCGTCGTTACACGCAATGAGGAAGGAACGCCACAGGGTGGGCCAATTAGTCCGCTGCTAGCGAACATCTATCTCCACTACGTACTGGACCTCTGGTTCGAGAAGCGATTCAAGAAATGCGTGCAAGGAGAAGCTTACCTCATTCGTTTTGCAGACGATTACGTTGCATATTTCGAATACAAGAGAGATGTGGAAAGCTTCCAAACGCTGTTGAATGAAAGGATGAAGAAATTCAACCTGGAGCTGGCGGAGGAAAAAACGCGCCTTATGATCTTTGGACGATTTGCAAGGGAACGCAAGGCGGAATACGGCGAGAAGCAGGATACCTTCGATTTTCTGGGATTTAAACATGTTTATGGAACAGGTAAGAAAGGTGAATTTGCCCTCATACGGATACCAAGCGTGAAGAGTTGCCGGAAATTCACGGAACGTGTCGGAGCGTGGCTCAAATTGCATAGCCATTGGAAGCGACGAGATCAGCAAAAGCAACTTACAAGAATGCTCCGTGAGTTTTACCAGTACTTCTCGCTATACCACTGCGACTACAAAACTGCACAGCTTGAAAAGCTAGATTGAACGGTAGATTAAGAAAGAAACTGTTGGAGTACTAGAGTGAAGGGCAGAGAATCTGCCCCTCCTCATCAAACCGTACGTGAGGTTTTCCCTCATACGGCTCTCCGATGTTCGTCATTCATGTGCATACAGATTACAAGAGCGTTTTAAGTCCATATTGTCTGGCCAGAAACCTTACTTCTTGAAGCGAACTCGTAACCGCGGAGAAAAAATCTTAAAAAAGCAGTGGGCGTTTGCCTGACGCCCAATCCCTTGTCGTTAATTCGACAAGGAACTTTTCTTTTAAAAGGAGATATGACGAATTCAATATCCTGTGGTATAATTCTTCTCAGATACAATTCTTTCTATTACCTTATCGCGAGTATCAAGCCCTATGGGCAGTATGTCTTTCGAGAAGACGTGCGCCTATAGGGCTATTTTTATTTCCGTGGCGCCTACAAGCTGAAAGATTCGGTTACATTAGTGACCGTTCCTTTCGGCTTTTATTTTATAAATATGCATTTGAGATGGGGGAAACGAACAATGAATAATGATCGGATCGAGTCGGTGCGGGGATAGAGGCGATTAGCGAAAAATCTAAAGAGCAGGGGAATTGGGGCTCTGGCAGGTGAATTTTCAGGATTCTTCGGATGGCCCGTCTATCCAGTATTCCAAGTGGGTACGGGCAATAAGACGGCAATTAAAAGCAAGTACTCGGATTTGTACTTATAGGAGGATTATTACTATGGCAAAAAATTATTTGGAACTTGGGCCGGCGCCATATGAGGAAGATTGCGCACATGTTCGAATAAGTGTTGATTACAAACCGGCAATGCGGGATGAATGCATGAGATTCATGGAACTGCTCAAAAAAATCCACGTTAAGCCACCCGAAGGAGCATATTACACGATTAAATGGAACTCTCACGACTATGGTCCCTATGCAGATATTGGTATCGTCTTCGATGACGAAAATGAAGAACATCTTGAATATGCATTTAAAGTTGAGAGCAATATGCCAGCCCATTGGAATCACGGGCTATTAGCCGTGTAAAAGCGTTGTTACAACGGACCTTTCCTTAACGGGGGTTCCTATCTTTCGCGCTTTGAATAACAAACTGGAGGGATAACCCATGACGAAACAAGAACGTGCGCGAAAAGCGCTTCAAAAGCAACTCGATAGAATGTATACCAAGCCGGAACAAGATCACCTTGAGTTCAATATCGACAAGGAGGACGAGCACTCGTATTCCTGGAGGTTCAAGAACAAAGAGAGATTCATTGAATTGGTGTATGGATACAAATCGAAGACAATAACTATTTGCAGTAGGGGGTAATTCGAAGCCTGCCGTGTGGTCAAAGGCATCACAAGAAAGAGCGTCTGATCAGTTGGAACCTGCTCTTTTATTTACAGCACCACTTTCCCCTGATATCCAAGTCGGTGATGTAGAGCAGACATCTCCTAAAGCGGTAAGCATTGACAGCAGATTGTATGTCATTTTAACATATAAATAATCTAATGAGTTTCGGATTTGAGGAGGGGCAGAGTTTGGAAAATAAAGCTTGCACTGAATGCGGGAACAAACACTACGCAAAAGGATTATGCGTAAAGTGTTATCATCGAAATAGGAAAAAAAGTGGCACGCTATCTTCTGTTTACATAAATAAAAAGTCATCCATACTTGCCAATGTAGAAACGGCAACACCAACAACCATTAAAAAGTGTGCTGCATGGAAGTGTAATGGTGAAGTTTATGGGATGGGTGTATGTATGAGGCATTTTAAGGAATGGGATATGGAATCTAGAGCGATCACTGGTACGAAACGTTGATTCAATTAAAATGGAAAGTCTAACCCAAAACAGTACCGCGGATGAGGCTTTTTATTATCACTATGAGTATAGTAGTCTAACCTGAAAACGGAATCGAGTTGAAAAGGCTTCGCTGGTAACTGTCCACAATACAAAGAAAAAGGATAGATTACGATACAACATACAGATGCCGCACTGTTCAACGGACAGCCTGCCGCATTTTCATTTGAAAGGTGTGGTAACCCCATAAAACCTAATTTAGAGGAGAATATAGCAGAGATAAGGAAAGATTCTTGCAGCGGTAACGCCGGGACCGTGGGTATAGGAAGAAACGGACGATGGGCACGTAGTTCGAATGGGAACAGCAATTGAAAGTCAATATCTAGAACTGGAAAACGGGGCTAATGCTAAATTAATCGCCATAGCTCCCGAAACGACTGAATTTCTACTTGGGGAAGTAGAGAGACAGGCCGAAGAAATCGATAGACTTCAAAAACGAGTCCAAACCCTCGAAACTGATTATGCCAACGACATAGGTGAGTTTGGACAGGAGTCCAAGAGACTGCGTAAAGCGCTGCAATTCTACGGCGACGAAAATAATTACCACCGCAGACAAAAAGATGCTGTATTCTTCTACCCGGCCCCAATCGAGGATGACCTGGGCCAAAAGGCGAGGGAGGCACTAAAGGAAGGAGAGTAACTTCTTTCAATCCGGGCATTTGCAGACTGGGACAGTAAGCGGTATGATGTATATTCCCGCTCCCTCGATATTCCAAGGCGCGATCGGCTCAATTTCGTCTGTCTTTACAACCTGACAACGGAACCCACAACGCCCGCTTTTGTTCGGTGCTGACGTGCTCCACAGTCAAGCGTGCCGCCTGATCCATTGCAACCGACCCGACACCCGCGTATCTGTTACGCATCCGTTCAATCGCCGAGCTATACTCGAGCAGCGGATACTCCTTATCCACCAGGCCTTCTGTGTAAACCCGGGACAGCCACTGTAAGCCTTCCGTTCCAACATATCTATGACCACCCCGAACCAGCTGGGACTGCTGGTAAAAGCCTGCTCAACCAGGGAGAACGAGCCAAGGTTGGCACTATTTGCGTACCCGGTCATACTTGGCGAAATGACGAAGAACCTCGTACATCTCATCAATCGTGGTGGCCGCTGCAAACCAAGCTTCTCGTGCCAGTCTTAGCGAACAGCAGGAAACGCAGTGTCGTGGGATCGCCGGGGGCGTGAGATGCTATAGATGCTGACGTCTCGTCGAACCGGTAAGGGTTTCCGATCAACACCAAGTCCGCCGGTTCTCCGGCCGCGGGCATGACGTTCGTATTTTCATTGTAGCAATCCGGAAAGAATCATCGAGAAGCGAATTGGTTTACTAATGCGCCTTCATTTACGCTTGAAGCAGTCCGGTGGCTTGGACGTGCTGACGTCCGCCCGTGTCGTTACATTGAAGTGGAACCGCTCGTTTGGATCTCCAACCGTTACCATCCGGTCGTACGGGCTCCATTCGACCGCAAGCCCGCTCGCCTCGGCCGTCATTCTGAGGGGAATCCAGATCCGGTGCGGTACCATATAAGGTACCGCGTCAAGCGGGATCTTCCGTACGACGCCGTCTTCTTAAATTTCAGCATCCGGCTTACTGGCACGGAAGATCCATGTCGGACCGGCACGACGGGACGCTGTCAGCTTCTCTTCTTCCGGTTCCCATTTCAGTTCGTATCCAAGGGCTACAAGGCTTACTAGTAGTTCCCTGGCGGGAACCATCATCGTACCGTCAGGCGTAATGGTCCATTTCACTGGACGGACTGGCACATTTTTGAACACGAGCAGCGCCGTCAGTCTCACCTGCATACTCAGTATTCGTTGTCTCGTAAGTAGTTACTCCAGCTGATAGTTCGACATGTCCCGAAACGGCTTCATTCCGAGTGAAGCAGCCATCGTCAAGCATAGCCTCACGGTGACCGTCTTCATCGGATTTCTGTGATTATAGCCTTTTTGCCGTTCGACACATCAATGATTTCTCTCCACTCGTCCAAAGTACACTTACCCATTAAGCATGAAACTGTTCTGTTAAGTCGCGGACGCATTCCATTCAGCGAGAAGTAGCGAGGTACAGCCAACTCCGCTTGTGGTGGTGCGTCAAATCGGAAGCATCTTTATTCGTTCAGCCAATCTTACCATGCCTTTCGTAAACACCAAGCTGTCTAGCTCTATTGAGAATCTCTATCAGGCTCTGGTAATCTTCCGATTGTAATTGCTGTGGTTTTTCATTTTCAAGTTTGATTCTGAGGGAGTTTATTTCGTTATTTCGCTCCATCAATAATCCTTTTTGCTTTTCAATTTGTTCCATCAAGACGTTAACGGTCTCCAACAATTGCTCAACAATTGCGCGAGGTAGTTGAACATTCGGATGATCATGGGGTTTTGGTACCGATTTCTTCGTACTCCTCATTTTAAGATGTTGTTTGCTTTTTTTAGCTTCAAGTATTCTTTCACTGTACTGCTTTCTTACGGTCGAATTCCATCTAAAACCACATGCTCCTGGAGTACGGTCAAGCTTTTCGCCAATCATCTCGAACGCAGTCAGTTGTGATTGTCCCGATTGAATATGCTCAAGTATAACAGTGGCTAGTAACTCGTCCTCTTCAGGTTTCCATGTATCTTTTCTTTTAAGCACAATGATCCTCCTCAAATTTGTAAGGTATAAATCCCATTGTGAACATTTTTTTATTGAATATACTGCAGGGGATGGAGGGGGAAAGTAAATTCCTTTTCGATCGAAGATTTTGTCCGTATAATTGGTTTAAAACCATTTAGGAGGGACTTTTACGTGCGGACGATATACGATTACAGTCTCGCTTGAAGAGAGAACAAGGTTATTCATCTCGATTTCAGCCCCGTATATTCGGTTTTCAACTTATAGAATTGGATGACTCTGGATATTTATAGTAAGACAAGATTGACAAAATTTCTTGATGAGCGGTAACCGAATTATTGCTTGTCAGGACTTGCACGGAAAAACCGTTTTCGCATACCACGCAACCGTTAGCGCATCAAGGAGCAGAATCAACAGCACTCCCAAGAAATGACTGAAAGCCTTGAATTTCTCGCAATGATGGATGCGGCAACCGGCTTAACGCCAATCAGGATATATAAGGTTGCGGCTCTTGATTAATTGAGATTCCTTTAGAAGAAATAGGAAATTATTAAAGCCTTTATGACGAAGCTGCTGCTGACTTGGTATAATAGAAGGAAGGTATCGAGAAATGGAGTGAACGGTATGGCCGATTTCTGGAATAAATCATTCACACTCATGCACAAAAATGAACTCGTGGCTGAGATTGAACTGGATGAAGCGACAGTCTCCATTTCAGCAATTGGACAGGTCTATTCGAAGCAGCATGTGCCAGTAGGAATACCTGTCAAGAAGGGGAAAATAGACCGCGGAGCACTGAATGAATGGTGGAGAGGCCGTGCGATTCCGGCCAGCCGAGACGGGATTAAAGAAGCGCTTATTGAGTTGAACCTGTCTACGACTCAAAAGCTGCTGGATAAAAGCTACGGACTCAGCTTGTCGGATCAATACTGGATACGTCCGTCTGCATCGGATTTAAGGTGGAGCGCCATTAACTTTTTCGACAATCCCTTTTCGGAGGATGTGGGGAATGTATTGTTTGGAAAAGGTTCGTCAGAAGCGATGAGCCTGATGTCGCCGGACAACACATCTGATGGCTGGCTGAAAAAGAAATGGGCGATTATGGCTGGCAAACGTTGTCTGGTCAAGGGGGGAAGCGGGGCGACCCAGCAAGAACCGTATAATGAAGTAATTGCCAGCAAGATCATGGAGCGGCTGGGCATCCCTCATGTTCCGTACACGTTAATGGAGCAGGAAGATTACCCTTACAGTGTTTGTGAAAATTTCATTACCCCGCAGACTGAACTCATTACTGCCTGGTATGTGATGCATACCCAGCAAAAGCCAAATCATGTTTCCGTGTATCAGCATTATGTGAACTGCTGCGAGGCGATGGGTATCCCAAGCGTTGTTAAGGCACTTGACCAAATGATGGTGGTGGATTACCTGATTGCCAATGAAGATCGGCATCAGAACAATTTTGGCGTGATTCGCCATGCGGAGACGTTGGAGTGGGTCGGGCCAGCGCCGATCTACGATAGCGGCTCGTCACTCTGGTTTTCCAAGCCGATCGGATTGATTCGTGCAGACGGCAAGCTAACCTGTAAGCCGTTCAAGCAGGATCATAATGAGCAGATCAAGCTGGTGACCACTTTCGATTGGCTGGACTTGTCCGCGCTGGACGGGATTGAAAAAGAGGTGCGGAATATTTTCCATGGTTCGATCTTTGTGGACGAAGATCGCGCTAATGCAATTTGCCTGGCTCTACGTGGACGAATTGAACATTTGCAGGAGATGATTAATTCCCAAAATCCGCAGCGCTGGGTGGATGACCACAGTACCGATGTGAAAGAGAACATTGCATACAGCGGTCTACAGGAGGAAGAAGATAAGTAAGAACGCTAGATGCTTATTACGGTGAGTGGTGGAAGTAAACGGAACAGATTATGTTTGAAGTATCTATGAGACTGAACGAATATGAATGGAATGAAATCTTAGATATAACGGATGATTTTATTGTCTTTGTAGATTGGGAAGCGCGGGAGGGAGACTTGACAGTAAGCGTTCCAAATGAAAAAATTGAAAAACTCATTAAAAATAATAACGGTTAATCGTCATTAAGGGGGTCTTTCATTAAAACTACTTCCATTTATTGTGTGCATGATTTACCTATAAACTATCGTCGAAATATTTGAGTTAGAACAAATGTCTTATTCTTGGATTTTTCATAACCTATCAGGTAAGAATGTTTTAACTCCAATAAATTCCAAACATTTTGTTCCATATTAATAATTACTTTTTCACCTGTATTGGCCCTTTCGCCTTCTATCCACCACTTAAGTTTTTGTTCTTCTTCTTTTTTATCCATAACTTTGATGACTTCTGCATGACTTTCAAATTTAGGTTCTTTTTGTTGGCATGATGATACGAGTAGTGATGCTGTGCAGATGATAAGAATAAAAAAAAGTTTATGCATACAAGATCACTCCCTTATTCTTGGACAGGAACAATTTATTTACATTATCAGTGTATTGTTATTTATAAGTGTCAACAATAGAGTTGCAAAAGTTTCCTGAAACGGAGAACCAAGAGCGCGGCCAGCGGCACCCGGCCCGGCTTGGGGAAATCCGGAGAACCAAGCTTACGCTGGAGTCCTGGCTCCCTGGCTGCAGGAGCAGTGTCGTGGCGAGCCGGCCACGTGCGGCCGTATTCCGGGGCACCGGCGAACCAACTGCCGCTGATCCGGATGACCAGGCATCGATCGAGTACTGGCTCCTGCTGCAGGAGATATGCAGCAGCGATGCTGGCCACATGCGGCCGGTACCCGGGCCCGATCCAACTGATGCTGATCTGGATGGCCAGACATCGATCGGAGTCCTGGATGCCCAGCAGCAGGAGCTATGTCGCGACAAGGCTGGCTCACCCGACGCCGGGGCGCCGGTGAGCCAGCTGCTATAGATCCGGATGGCCAGACCGCGATCGGGGCCCTGGTTACCCTGGTGCAGTAGTAATGTCGCGGCGAGCCGGCTGCGTGCGGACCGTCCTCTTTGAGCCGGAGGGCCAGTTTCAGCGGATCAGTAGACCAGACCGCGATCAGTGTCCCGGATGCCGGTTGCTGGAGTTATGCAGTGGCGACGCTGGCCGTGTGCGGCATGCCCGGACGCTGCCGGGGCAGCTGCTGCAGATCCGGATGGCCAAACCGCGATCAACCTCCTGGATGCCGGCTGCTGGAGTAATAGCCGGCGGATCAACTGCTACAGATCCGGAAGGCGAGCCCGCGATCAGCGTATTGGCTACCGGCTGCAGGAGTAATGCCGCGACGAAGCAGGCCAGTGCGGCTGGTACCTGGGACGCCGGCGAACCAGCTGCTGCAGACCCAGCTGGCCAGCCTGCGATCAGCGTCCCTATCGGCTGCAGAAGTAGTGCTGCGGCAAAGCTGGACAAGTGCAGAAGTTTCCCGGATGCCGGCGAACCACCAGTTGCTGCAGTCCTGAAGGCCAGCCCGCGATCGCGCTCTGGACGGCAGACGGTACATTGATAAGGGGAAAGTTTTAATCGCATCTTGGTCATCTGAACTTATGTGAATTATGAGATAGTAAAAGCTGACGCCTTGAAGGCGTCAGCTCTATAGAATTGAATTAGTGGTGCAATCTTTTGAGTCCAGGAATTTCTGATCATTTTCTTTATCACAGACCAGTACGCTTACGTTTGCCTCAGTATAAGCGTTCACTCGGCAGAACCAAACCAAATATCTATCGCATAGTAGGTTTGGGTGTTTGCAACACCCGTATCTTGAATCGAGAAACATGATTTGGTATACCGCTTTTAGGAAGGTAGTGGTAAGATTGTTTATTCATGGACGAATGGGAGGACGAAGGAGTGGGTTCAAGAATAATGCATGTAATTATTGCAAATAGAATTGCTGAGCGTCTTTCGATAGAAGATAGAACGCCGTTTTTACTTGGAAGCATTGCTCCAGATGCTGTTACAACTAAAAACGAATCACATTTCTTTACAGGTGAACATCAAGACTATTCTAGAAGTGTAGACTATAAAGGATTTTTGAATAAATATAGTTCACAAGCAGATAGTCATTATATATTGGGATATTATACACATTTAATTGGTGATGAAATATGGCTGAAAGGTTTTTATCTTTCTTGGTTGAGAAACAGAATGGATGCCGATAAAGAAATGCATGGTTTATACCATAATGATTTCAGGTTACTAAACGGAAAATTACTGGAGCACTATGGTTTAAGAGATGAATTGAGAAAGTTATTATATTACATTCCAACAATCATTGACTTACAAGAGGTTAAGTCCAAAGATGTCGAAGAATTCATTCCTTATGTTCTGGGAGATATGGAGTACGCAAAGGAAGTTGCAAATCAAAAACTTAATGTTTTTACGTTTGATCAAATAGTAGGTTACATAGAAACATCAGTTGATTTGGGGTTATTGAATTTAAAACAGGCTGCTATCCTGCACCGTTTGTCCAGTGCTCGTGAATGGATAACTGCCCATCTTTAGAGAAGATGAGTGTCTTGAAGGTTATGGAAGTAAAAGGCAAAATGGAAAGTCCAAGGCCATCCGTAAATGATGGCATTAAAACTTGCCGTTACAGACAGCGGGGAGAACCGTACCATAAATAATGGTAAAGCCTTGTTTTTACGCGGTTTTTAATAGATTTTCGAGCATATAGGCCAAAGAATAAGAAAACTTCGGAAATCCATAGGCCTTACTCAGCAGCAGCTCGCAGATCGTGTCAGGGTTCACGTTTCTTTTTTAGGCCATGTAGAGCGTGGTAATCAGAATATTTCTGTAAAGACTCTCAAGAGGATCTAAGAGCATTAAAAAATTTCCCCAAAAGAATTTTTTTCTTTTTGATACTGCTTAACGAGACGAAGAGACCGGCTTGCCAGCTTACATCGGCCTCTTGTCATGAGTTTGGAATGGTGATGTTCTCAAATAATAAAAGACAGCCAATAGAGCTACCTTTACACTATGAAATCGATATTAGTTCTTGCCCTCGTCTTCTTGTATGGAAAGCTCACTAGGGGCATAATATTCGCAATTATCTAATTGTTTGAAGCCTTTATCCCATGTAAGTATCGGAATACCAAGCTCTTTGCTTATAACGCTGAGCTTTATGTCAACGAAATCCAACTTTATTTTTGCGAACAACCTTAACGTATCACGAATGGTTGTACTGGCTTCGACGCCATCTGCTTCAATAAGCAGCAGAATCATCGATGATATTTTTTCACGAGCCACTTTATAAATTCTATCCATTACGAATACCATTTCCTCAATTACTGCATCGGTAAAGACAAGTACGATTTCTCCGTTGTTCACTTTTTGTAAAACGGATCGGGTGCGAAGATACATGAGCTCCGCCGCAGCCCGTTCCGCATCACTTTTCGCTAAGGCAACGTCATGGTTGCCAACGAGAATCCTTAATCCAATATTTGCGTCCGCCGCGTACTTTTGCATGAACCATATGCCTCCTGTTATCTTTGACGGGCCAAGTCATCAGTAATCAGCTCCTCTCGGTATTGATCTCTGACTTCTCTTACGTCTATTAAAGATTCATCGATATCCCATACACCAAAGGCGTCGAAAATCGATTTTTTCTTAATACCACGAACAATGACTTCATCACCGATTTGTTCAAATTCGAGCTTATCACCCTCCTCAACACCGAGTAAGTTTCTGACTTTGATGGGTATCGCAACGACTCCTTTGGCAGACAGCTTTCCGGTTTCAAATTTTTTCATAATATTGTTTGTGTCTCCTTAAGCGCGACCCTGAAAGGTACCATAAGGTAGATAAAGTTATATGGTGTTTGGTCTGTTTGGTCGTGCATTTAATAGTGTTATAGGCGCCTGTTTACGGCATATTATCAACTAGTTCTACAACAAATTCTTTGAATTAAATTAATTTTCTGTTGTATGACGCTGGTCTGCCGCACAGCTTGTCATTTTTCACGTTTGTTGGTGCTAAAGTTTCCTAATAAAATGTTCCCCAAAAGTGTTACTAAGTAAAGTGTTCATCCATTACTTTCTGAAATAAGGTTGTTTAAAATCATGTGGTAACTATCTTTGACTTATTTTTACCATTCACCTCCTAGTGTAAACAGAGTACGCCTTAACATTATTTTAGATCACACCTCGTTAAATGTCAAACATTTATCAAGAGTTTAACTTTATTATTTATTTACTTATTTTTAAAAGTGATACTTTTTTTCAAAATCAATCTACATATTCGGCAACTAGTGGTTAGCAATCGCGTCATCTCAAGTTATTTAACATTGGATAGAATACTTGCCAACCCACTTTACAGAATGTCCCTTCTGTAAAGTTTTTTTATGTCGCACTGGTGTAAGCGCGCTTACAAAGGCAGGCGAAGGGAACAATTAAGCCGGATCAACAAGATCCCCACCAGCCGAAGCCAGCGGGGACACTGCTACCCGATCCCTAACGTTCTCATTACGGAGATTCAGTTACGGTAATAACGAGGTTTGCAGTTAATACCGGAGTAATAACAACAGCTTGAGTCGTGACACTCGGACAAGGGACCGTAATATCAAGGTCGACCCCTAGTATGGGCAAGAGATCAATGGTGACATTGCCTCCAACCTCGGGAAATGGAACGGCTGTTATCAGATTGACCCCCACCGGAATCGTTACAGGCGGAAGTGGTGGAACGGTTTGAACGATAGAGGCCAGAGTAATCGTAACCAGGCAAAATGTCGCTGCTCCCATGTTATCATCTTCTCCTTTCTGAACTCAGTTTATGAATCTAGCAGAAGGGTGTTCTTGTGTTGATAAAAATGTATTCCTGTTACTAAGTAATTTAAATTTCTCAGCAACACTTAGTATGTAGGGGAATACTCTACCAGTGAGGTCCTTTTCAGGAGTAGAACATTGCCAACACCTAAAAGACTGGATTTTATTTGAAATAAAAAGAATGGGAGGGTTGGGTGAGCCCCCCATTCAGAGCACGTAGAGTACGCTGCCCAGAACTCCAAGTGTTACAAGCAAGGGGTAGTATCAGGGTTTATCCGGTATAGAGCATTTCCGTCGCATCCGGATAACTTCCTTATCCTATTCCTTGTTGTGATAGCTAATCTATGCATTTCCATCAATAGATGTGTAGGCTTCACAATAATCTTTGTTCAGAACGATATTGAGCCTGGTCATCCATTTAATCACTTTCAAATAATCCTCTCCTCGGCCTTACGACACAACCATTGCTGGGTCGTATAATAGACGCGGCCTTTGGATGTTTCGGCTTTCGTCTTTCGATGATGCATACGCGAAGTAAAATCATTGTCTGCATTATGTGGACTCAAAACGCTATTGTAATCCGCAAGCACATGAATGACGAACATCGGAAAGCCGTATGAGGGAAAACCTCACGTATGGTTTGATGAGGAGGGGCAGAATTATCTGCTCTTCACTAGACCAGGCCAAAAGGTTTACAGTTCGACTCTCCAGTTTCCCATCATCTTGGCGACTCCCGGATCTCGGTACGATAAGAATAGACTCTCCCGTGTATCGAGGGCGGAAATGTGTTCCATATCATCCGCGCTCAACGTAAAATCGAAAATGTCGAAGTTTTCGACGATTCTCTCTTTGTGTATCGATTTTGGAATGACAACAACTTCTCGCTGAACAAGCCAGCGCAATACGATCTGGGCGACGGATTTGTTGTGTTTTTCTGCGATCGAGGTCAGAACTTCGTTGCAAAACAGGTTATTACGTCCTTCAGCGAACGGCGCCCACGACTGGTGTTGCACACCCTGCTCTTTCAAGAAAGCACCGCTCTCTGTCTGCTGGTAAAACGGGTGCGTTTCAATCTGATTGATAGCGGGCACGATTTCGTTATGCACAATGAGGTCCATCAGACGATCCGGCATGAAGTTACTGACCCCGATAGCCTTGGTTCTGCCTTCACGGTAAAGCTCTTCCATCGCGCGCCAAGTGCCGTAGTAATCGCCGAACGGTTGGTGAATCAAGTACAGATCGAGATAGTCGAGCTGCAGCTTCTTCAGGGACTTTGCAAACGCAAGCTTGGCACTCTCGTAGCCGGCATCCTGAACCCAAATCTTGGTCGTGATGAACAGCTCTTCACGCGGTACACCGCTGCGCTTGATCGCGTGTCCGACCGCTTCCTCGTTAAGGTAACCGGCGGCGGTGTCAATCAAGCGGTAACCGGCCGACAGTGCTTCGTACACCGCGTTCTCGCACTCTACAGCATCGGGAATCTGGTAGACGCCGAAGCCTAGGATCGGCATTTTCACACCGTTGTTCAAAGTTACAGTTTGCATTGAAATTCCTCCTATGGATCAAATGTATAACAGCAACCGGTGCGTATCCCGGAAATCGGGGACTGGAGAGGGAATTCCGATTACGGCTCAGTTGCATTACAATAAGCTTAGTACCTTCGTGTTACACGAAGGCAAGAGGCTATTATTCTTTTTTTCAAGGAGGATTCCACATGTATACAGTCAAAGAAGCCGCACAAGTCACGGGACTCACCGAGCACGCTGTGCGCTTTTACACGGATAAAGGTCTGGTGCCAAGCGTACAGCGCAATGAGAATAATATTCGATTATTCGACGAAGAATCGATCAACTGGCTGCATGGCATCAAATGCCTCAAGCAATCCGGGACGCCGATTGGGGCCATTAAAATGTATATCGATTTATGTCTCGAGGGGGACTCCACCATTTCGCAACGTTACACACTCATGATGGAACATAAGGAAGCGGCGCTCGCTAAGCTCGAAGAGGCCAAACTGCACGTTGCTCATTTGGAAGAGAAAACAGTCCTATATCAAGCCATACTAGAGCACCGCACCCCAGATACAACCAATCCCGTCAATTGGGACAGAATTCAACATATGCATGGTGACGTATTTTATAAGGCTACACAAAGAGTTTGAATGTCGAAGCCGATTAACCAGTATCAACTGATAGCCCTGTTGCGGTGAACAGTATCACAGTGAATCATTACGCTACCCTGAAAATAACTCATAGCGCGTATCCCTAAAAAAGGCAATACGAAACAAGGCGCAGCAAGCCAAGGTTTTCGAGCTTTCGGACGGTTTGTCTAACGATAGCGTCTTGGTGTCGTTTCTCAAAGTAATCTGAACCTAAGTCCCTGTACTCTTCCTGTCGGGTTAGCAAATAGTAAGTGATCGTCATGATCGAATGCGCAACGGCAACAGCGGCCCGGCGTTTTCCTTTGCGGGCGGCGATTCGCCGGTATTGGGCTCCAAGGTAGTTATCAGATCCCCGTATGGATTGAGCTGCTTCGGTGAGGGCGGAACGGAGATACTTGTTGCCTTTGCGCGTTTTGGAGGACTTGCGTTTGCCGGCACTTTCGTTTTGACCTGGAACGAGACCGACCCATGAGCATAAATGTGCTGCACTCGGGAAACGCGAAGCAATGTCGGTTCCAACTTCGGCAAGGATTTGCTCAGCGGTTCGCCGAGCGACCCCCGGAATGCTGTCCAGTCGATCCAGGTCCTGCTGAAAAGGGGCGAGCCGTTTGGCTACCTCTGTGTCAAGCTCAGCGATTTGCTCCGAAAGGAAATCGATGTGGGTAAGCATTGTTTTTAGCATCATGCGTTGGTGCGAGCTCATGTTTCCGCGGAGCGCCAGCTCAAGCTCTTCTTTCTTTTTCTTCATCGTTCTGCGTGCGAAACCAGCCAGCGTTTCCGGATTCGACTCGCCATTTACCATGGCCTCGAGCATGTCCCGGCTGGAAAGTCCCATAATATCGGACACCACGGAAGCAAGCTTGATGTTGGCGCCTTCGAGAACTTTCTGTATGTGGTTATGCTCACGAGCTCGCTCCTGAATGAGGCTTCGGCGGTAACGGACCAGTTCCCGCAATTCCCGTTGGTTTCGGTCAGGGATGTAGCTTGCTTTGAGCAATCCATGTCGGAGGAGATCGCAGATCCATTCGGAATCCTTTACATCCGTCTTTCGACCAGGGACAGCCTTCATGTGTTGGGCGTTTACGACGAGA
>NZ_JARBDB010000042.1:0-49681 GCF_036577605.1 Paenibacillus sp. GYB004 | reverse complement strand
GCAATAGCCGCTCTTGCGGTCTCCGTTGCAGCCTGTGAAGCTTCTTTCCCGGAAGATTTGCTTCCGTTATTTGTTGGCCGCAGCAGGAAATCGATGTTTAGCGGAAATATTGGTTCCGTTATTCCTCAATTAATTCGCCCTTGCGATTATAAAATACAGAATAAGGGAAGCCAAACCTCCGGTATAGAAGGAAAATTCCGTATGCAGCAGGATTAACGGAAGTCAAATTTCCGCTTCATGTCCAATTGCCGACGCAAGGATAAACGCCTACCGGCGTCTTTTGACGCTGGCGTTTACCAAGATTTAGAACAACTCCCACGATATACTTTCTGATAAATCAACAAAAAAAGAGCCTTGCGGCTCTTTGCTTTCCAAGTTAGGGTTCGGTTATGCTTCCAATTCGAACAGTTTGTGCGCGAGCCGCGCCAATTGTTCGTCCACGCTCCGCTGGCCGGATGCGCTGTCTGAACGGTTCCGTTCGTCTAGCAGTTGATCGATTTGGGAATACACGCTGGAGATTTGACGTTCCACATTTTGCTGGCGGTACAATCGTTCCAGTTGGCCTACCGTGTCCTTGTATTCGTAGACTAGCTTATGTTTACCGGATGTAATTTCGGATATTTGTACGACTGAGCCTCTTTTGTAGACGTATTTCATCGTGAAGGCAGGGTAAATCCGGTTGACGATCGCATCACCCTTGAACTGCGATACCGCCTTGCGAATCAGGTTGGACAGCTTCGGATTGCTGACACGGCATGAGCCTTCACACACATACTTGCCCTGACGGCGTTCGAACGTGAGACTAACTTCTTCGCCGGAATCGTCTCTGAGCACGATCTCCTGACTGCCGTTCTCCGTTACTTGCACCTGAACTTCCAATTGAACGTCCTGTACGTCAAACAACTTGATAAACTGGATCATTTCGGCTTCCGATAAAGTCAAGCAGGTTTTGACATATTCCGTCGCTAACCGCTGAGCCATAAAAATCCCTCGATTCTATTTTTTAAACCCGTGAACCTGATGCGCTTTCTGATTTCGAAAATCCGCTGATTCTTGCTCTTACCTTAATTTATTATACTATATCGCGAATCATTATTCCTGCTTTTTTTTCGCTGAAAACAAGCAAAATTCAGAAAAATCGGCTGCGAACCGGAAGAATTACCGCCAGTCGCACCGATCTCTCGGTTTCTTCCCCAAACTTCTCGAAATCCCGCAGCGGTCCGTAGAAACTTTGGATTGCTGAGCGAGACGTCTTCATGCGTTCTTTCAGTCCTTCTTACGAGCTTTTACTCGCAGATCCGCAGTTAATCCCGTCTCCTCCGGGAAAGCCCCGATCGGGCTGAGGATGATGTGCCGGTGACTCCTGCGGACCCGAACAAAGCGGACTGATGTCAGTCCGCTTCAGGTGCCGCTTTGGGAGCTGGCTGTCCCACTTCCGTATGCTGCTGAATGATCGCCCATAGCTCATCTTTGCCTAGTCCGGTCTCCGACGAAAACAAGACGAGCGGGTCGCTGCCGCGCATGAACAACGTTTCTTTCACCTGCTTCACGTGCTTCTGCCACTGGCTCCGCGGTATTTTGTCCGCTTTGGTGGCCACTACGCATACCGGAATGCTGAAATGCGTGAGCCAGTCGTACATGCTCACATCATCGCGGGTAGGCGGATGGCGGGCGTCTACGAGCAGCAGCAGCAGGCGCAGCCGGTCCCGCTGGAGCAAATACTGCTCGATAAATTTCCCCCACTGCTCCCTCTGGGTACGGGATACTTTGGCATACCCGTACCCGGGGAGGTCGACGAAATACAGCTCCCCGTTGATTTTGTAAAAGTTGAGCGTTTGCGTTTTACCTGGCTGCGAGCTCGTTCTGGCCAAATTTTTGCGCTGGATCATCTTGTTGATCAGCGATGATTTCCCTACGTTGGACCGCCCGGCCAGCGCGATCTCCGGCAGCCCCTCTTCCGGATACTGCGCCGGTCCGACCGCGCTGATGACGAATTCCGCTTGTGTTACGTTCACCGTTGTTTCCCCTCTCCCGTCACCCGATCGACACAGGTCTGACGAGCGCGTGCTCCAGCACCTGGTCCATATGATGAACCGGAACGAACGTCAGCTCATTGCGGATGGTCTCCGGAATGTCCTGCAAATCTTTCTCGTTGTCTTTCGGAAGCAATATTTTTTTGACCCCCGCGCGATGGGCGGCCAACGACTTTTCCTTCAGTCCTCCGATCGGCAACACACGACCGCGCAGCGTGATCTCTCCGGTCATCGCAACCGATTTGGATACCGGAATGTTCGTCAGTGCCGAGATCAGCGCAGTCGCCATCGTGATGCCCGCCGAAGGGCCGTCTTTCGGAATCGCGCCTTCGGGAATATGGATATGAATATCGTTTTTCTCATGAAAATCAGGGGCAATCGAAAGCTGCTCGGCCTTGGAACGCGTATAGCTGAAGGCGGCCTGCGCCGACTCCTTCATGACGTCGCCCAGCTTGCCGGTTAAGGTCAGCTTGCCGCTGCCCGGCATAACCGTCACCTCGATGACGAGCGTATCGCCGCCCACTTCCGTCCAGGCGAGCCCGTTGACCGCTCCGACCTGATCGTTCTGATCCGCCAGATTCACGCGGAATTTCGCCGGTCCAAGATAGTCCTTCAAGTTGTCCGGCGTAATCTCGATCGTCGTCTTCTCCCCGGATACGATCTCCTTGGCCGATTTGCGGCAGAGCGTGGCGATCTGCTGCTCGAGGTTACGGACGCCGGCTTCCCTCGTATATTCGCGGACCACCTTCATCAGCGTCTCTTCGCCGATCTTCACCTGATCCTCGGTCAGCCCGTGATCTTTGATCTGCTTCGGCAGAAGATACCGGATGCCGATCTGCAGTTTCTCCAGCTCGGTATAACCTGGAATGTACAGCATCTCCATCCGGTCCAGCAGCGGGCGCGGAATATTGTGGACGGCGTTGGCCGTCGTGACGAACATGACGTTCGACAAATCGAAAGGCAGTTCGATATAATGATCGCTAAAAGTGCCGTTTTGCTCGGGATCGAGCACCTCCAGCAAGGCGGAAGCGGGATCGCCCCGGAAATCCATCGACATCTTGTCAATTTCGTCAAGCAGCATGACCGGATTGTTGCTTCCGGCGTTTTTGAGCCCTTGAATAATCCGGCCCGGCATCGCGCCTACGTACGTACGGCGGTGTCCGCGGATTTCCGCCTCGTCGCGCACCCCGCCGAGCGAAATCCGGATGAAATTGCGGTTCAGCGAACGCGCGATGGAACGGGCGATCGACGTTTTGCCGACACCCGGGGGGCCGACCAGACAGAGAATCGGTCCTTTCATCTTCTGTACGAGCTGCTGGACAGCCAAATATTCGAGCACCCGCTCCTTCGGCTTCTCCAGCCCGTAGTGATCCTCGTTCAGCACGTCCTCCGCTTTGTTGATGTCGAGGTCGTCCTCCGTCCGTTTGGACCAAGGGAGGGCCAGTAGCCAATCGACGTAGTTGCGGATAACCGCCCCTTCCGCCGAGGTTGCCGGCATTTTCTCCAGCCGGTCGATCTCTTTGTCGATTTTCTCCCGGACCTTCTCCGGCACTCCGGCTTCCTCAAGCTGGGAACGCAGTTCCTCGGCTTCCCCCGCGCGGCCTTCCTTCTCGCCGAGTTCCTTCTGGATCGCCTTCATCTGTTCGCGCAAATAATATTCCTTTTGCGTCTTTTCCATCTGCTTTTTGACGCGCTGGTTGATTTTCCGCTCAAGCTCCAGCACTTCGCGCTCATTGCTCAAAAAATTGAGCAGCTTTTCCAGCCGCTCCCGCACTTCCACCGTTTCGAGAATTTCCTGCTTGTCTTTAATTTTCAGGGGCAGGTGACTCGTGATGACGTCGGCCAGCCGGCCGGGCTCGTGAATGTCGGAAATGGCGGCGAGCGTCTCCGGCGTTACTTTTTTGGACAGATTGATGTAATGCTCGAACTGGTTCCGCACCGTTCTCATAAGCGCATCGATCTCGGGATCGGTCGTTTCCTGCTCCGGCAGCTCCTTGACGGTCACTTCGTAATAATCCGTGTTGGATACGTATTCCACGATCTCGGCGCGGACGACGCCCTCCACCAGCACGCGGATCGTCCCGTTCGGCAGCTTGAGCATTTGCCGCACTTTGGAGATCGTCCCGATCTGGTAAATGTCGTCTTTTTGCGGTTCTTCAATGTTAATCTCCGACTGCGAACAGAGGAGTATCATTTCGTCGTCTACCATCGCCTGCTCCAGCGCCTTAACCGATTTTTCGCGGCCGACGTCCAGAGGCAGAACCATGCTCGGATATACAATTAGGCTACGCAGCGGTAGAAGGGGCAAGCGGCGCACTTTCGCTTTGTTCAGTCCCAATGCTCTGCACCTCCAGAAACTTTACGGAGCTCCCCCGGACGATCGCGAGGGGCGAGTGTTTACAAGCTTATTGCTTTCTTTCCACATCAGTGTTCATCACTTGTTCATCATTTTATCAAAACCTAGATAAAAACACCAATTTGCCGCACCCACGAGCTTCTGGCGAAACCGGGATACGGCAAAGCGATACTTTGGAAGCGGACGCCTGGAGCGGCATCGATTCCTATAGCAGGTCCAACGCCGTCTGAACGCAGCGTGCCTGAATTATGATTCGGGTCTGGCCTGCAAGTACGGAAGCGGCGAAGCGATCAGTACGTCCGTCCCGTTCGGCACGCCGAACGAAGCATCCTCGCTGCGAATGCCGAGCGCATGCTGGAGCACTTCATCGACCGTATCGACGGCAAGCACCTGCAGCCCGTTTAAGCCCGCGAAAATTTCCTGCCAGTTTTCCTTCGGAATGATGACCTTGGTCGCGCCTGCCTGGAAAGCCGCCTCCACCTTGGCGACGACACCGCCTACCGGCTTTACTTTGCCGTGAATGCTTACTTCGCCGGTCATCGCAATTTTGTTGTCAACCGGGATCTGATGGATCGCGGAAGCGATCGCAGTCGCCATCGACACGCCGGCCGAGGGACCGTCGATCGGGATGCCTCCCGGGAAATTGATATGCAGATCGTAGTCGTCCGGACGCATCCCCAAACGGCGGAGGACGGTCAGCACGTTCTCGATCGAGCCGCGCGCCATGCTTTTGCGGCGAAGCGTCTTGGAACCCCCGCCCATCTCTTCTTCGTCGACTACCCCTGTGATTGTAAACGTACCGCCTTTGGGCTTGGAGGCCGGCAGCGACGTCACCTCGATTTCCAGCAGCGTCCCCATATTCGGACCGTATACGGCAAGACCGTTCACGAAGCCGATTTGCGGTTCAGGCGGAATCTTCTTCTCCGGACGGGGCGTCAGTTGGCTGCTGTTCACGACCCATTCGACATCCGCCGCCGTCAGCTCGCTCCGCTGCTCGGTCATCGCGATGCCTGCGGCCAGCTGGATAATATTGACGGCTTCGCGGCCATTGGTCGCATATTTCTGCACGACTTCGATGGCAGACGGCGTCTCTTTCAGTCCGATCTTCAATACCGCGTTGCGCGCGATTTGACCGATCTCATCGGGCAGAAGCGGACGGAAAAAGATTTCCATGCAGCGCGACCGGATCGCCGGCGGAATTTCCTGGGGCGTCCGCGTGGTCGCTCCGACCAGCCGGAAGTCGGCGGGCAGACCGTTTTGAAAAATGTCATGGATGTAGCTCGGAATGTTCATATCCTCCGAATTGTAATACGCACTTTCCAAAAACACTTTGCGGTCTTCCAGCACTTTTAATAATTTATTCATTTGAATCGGATGCAATTCACCGATCTCGTCGATAAACAACATTCCGCCATGCGCCTTCGTGACGGCTCCCGCTTTCGGCTGCGGAATGCCCGCCACGCCCATCGCTCCGGCGCCCTGATAAATCGGATCGTGAACCGATCCGATCAACGGGTCGGCGATGCCCCGCTCGTCAAACCTCGCCGTAGTCGCATCCATTTCCACAAACTTGGCGTCGAACCGGAACGGGGACGAAGCGTTCTTTTTCGCTTCCTCGAGAATGACCCGCGCCGCTGCCGTTTTGCCTACTCCAGGAGGACCGTATATGAGGACGTGTTGCGGATTCGGACCGCACAGAGCCGCCTTGAGTGCGCGCAGCCCCTCCTTTTGACCGATAATGTCGCCGAGTGCCGTCGGGCGCGTCTTCTCCGCAAGCGGCTTCGTCAGCGAGACGGAGCGGAGCTTGCGCAGCTTATCCATTTCTTTCCGGGATTCCCGGTCGACGGCGGTCCGGTTCGTTTGCTGGTTGCGCAGCAAGTTCCAGAAATACAGCCCGATCACGATGGCGAAAAACACCTGGATGATCATCAGAATGATGCTTAAACTCATGGTTACCCCTCCTCAGAGCTTTTCCGGAGGAAAAGCTGTCTTCGTAAGCATTCGCTGAGCTTTTCCGGAGGAAAAGCTGTCTTCGTAAGCCTTCCAAAACCGACATCAACTGCCGCAGCTTCGTTTTTTATCGCATACATGGTAGTATTCCCCTCTGCCCGATCCGTTAATCGGCGAATGAGAATAATTTGTTTGAGTCACCCTACACATACCAGACCAAGCTGATCACCATACTGCAACGAAAGGGAAGGAAGGCAATGAACAAACGTTACCCGTTCGTCTGCGCCCTGATGGCCGTCTTACTTTGTCTTCTGCACACCGGACCTGTTCGCGCTGCGGTACAAGCCATCCCCCAATCGATCTCTGAGGTGGATGTGCTTATCGATGTCGGACATGGCGGAATCGATGGAGGCACTTCTCACGGCGATCTGCTGGAGAAACATCTGAACCTGCTCATAGCCAAGCAGTTGTACGAAAAACTTCGCGCCTCCGGACTGCAGGTCGCCCTGAATCGGACTACCGACTATGCTCTTAGCGACGACAACGACTGGCTCGGGTCACGTTCCCGGCATCTTCGCGATCTGGCCCAGCGCAAGCTGCTCATCGACGCGTTGAAGCCCAAGCTGACCGTCAGCCTGCATACGAACTGGGCCCGGCATTCGAGCGCACGGGGGCCCGGCTTGCTGTATCAGTTCAACCAGCCCAGCTACATAGCCGCTCATCTGCTCGCCAGCCGCCTTAACGAGCTTTACGGAACGAAAGAGGTGCCTTACGTAGGCAAAACCTTCTATCTGCTCAAACGGACGCAAACCCCCGCCGTAATCATCGAGATGGGCTACATCAGCAACGAATCCGACCGTGCGATGCTGACCCGGACAGAAGGGCAAAAAAAAATAGCCGAGGCTATCGCCTCCGCCATTTTGGATTATCTGCTCGTGTTTTATGTGGACCACTAAAGTCAATTGCATCATGACTGCAAATCACCAAGCAATCGTATGAAGGAGACTTCACCCGAAAGCTTAGCCTGTCGTTATGGCTTGTCCGAGTTGATCGACGGCAGGCGGCCGAACCGGATCAATGACGCCGTCCCGGAATTTCCCCCGTACGTTCGAATTCGGCCACGATGTGGTCGATTTCTTTTTTCAGCTCGTTGACCAGCTCGGCTTCCGGCACTTTCCGGATCATCTCTCCGTAACGGAACAGCATGCCTTCTCCGCGCGCCCCGGCGATACCGATATCCGCTTCCTTCGCTTCGCCGGGCCCGTTCACCGCACAGCCCAGCACCGATACTTTGATCGGAACTTTGAGCTTCTCGATATAGCTCTCCACTTCATTGGCTACCGAGAACAAATCGATGTCCAGCCGCCCGCAGGTCGGACATGAAATTAACGTCGCGGCATTCGTAATAAGCCCGAACGTTTTCAGCAAATCACGGGCTACCTTGATCTCTTCCACCGGGTCTGCGCTTAACGAGATCCGGACGGTCGAACCTAGTCCGAGATGCAGCAGCGTTCCGATCCCCGCCGCGCTTTTGACTGCGCCCGAGAACAGGGTCCCCGCCTCGGTAATACCGAGATGAAGCGGATAGTTGAACTTCTCCGCCGCCTTCGAATATGCGGCGATGGCCATCGGCACGTCCGATGCTTTTAAGGATACGATAATGTCATGGAAATCAAGTTCTTCCAGTATTCCTATATGAAAAAGGGCACTTTCCACCATCGCATCGGGAGTCGGATACCCGTACTTTTCGAGCAGATGCCTCTCCAGCGAGCCTGCGTTCACACCGATACGGATCGGGATTCCGCGTTCCTTGCACGCTTTGACGACCTCTTCCACCTTCTCGCGGCGGCCGATGTTGCCAGGATTAATCCGCACCTTGTCGATGCCGTTTTGGATAGACGCCAGCGCTAACCGGTGGTCGAAGTGAATGTCCGCAACGAGCGGAATATGAATTTGTTTTTTGATTTCTTTGATCGCATCGGCGGCTTCCTTATTGTTGACGGTCACCCGGACAATCTGGCAGCCGGCCTCTTCCAGGCGGAGTATTTCGGCTACCGTCGCTTTGACGTCCGCCGTTTTGGTCGTACACATGCTCTGCATAATGACTTCATTGCTTCCCCCGATCGTCAGATCGCCGACTCGGACAGGCCTCGTTTCGGTACGATGGTACATAGCCGTCACTCCCCATGATGCCAAACATCCCCCGCTCCGGTCCGGAGCCCAAATCAAGGACTCCGAACGGATTGGAGGAAGCCGGTTCGTATTGGTACAGGCGCTTACGCGCTTTCTTCTTTTTTGTTTTTGGCGGCAACGGATTTGCCGTCCTTGGTTTTGAGCTCGGGCGAGATTTTGTCCATGACGACTTCCTTCGTAACGACGCAGTTGATGACGTCGTCGCGGGAAGGCACCTCGAACATCACATCGAGCATAATTCCCTCGATGATCGCTCGCAGTCCCCGTGCTCCCGTATTACGCTTGATTGCTTCCTTAGCAATCGCGTCGAGTGCTTCCGGATTAAACTCGAGGGCAACGTTATCCATCTCGAGCAGCTTCTGGTATTGCTTGACAAGCGCATTTTTGGGTTCGGTCAAAATCCGCACGAGCGCGGACTCGTCCAGAGGCTCCAATGTGGAGATCACAGGCAGACGGCCCACGAACTCAGGAATGAGTCCGAACTTCAGCAGATCCTCAGGCAGCACGAGCGACAAATATTCGCCCGGCTTCAGATCGGTTTTGTGACCTTCGCTGCTGAAGCCGATCACTTTTTTGCCGATCCGGCGTTTGATGATCTGTTCGATCCCGTCGAAAGCTCCGCCGCAAATAAACAGAATGTTCGTCGTATCGATCTGGATGAACTCTTGATGCGGATGTTTGCGTCCGCCTTGGGGAGGAACCGATGCGACCGTTCCTTCCAATATTTTGAGGAGCGCCTGCTGAACGCCTTCACCCGAAACGTCGCGGGTAATCGAAGGATTCTCGGACTTGCGCGCCACTTTATCGATCTCGTCGATATAGATGATCCCTTTTTCAGCCTTCTCGACGTCGTAGTCGGCCGCTTGAATCAGTTTCAGCAAGATGTTCTCTACGTCTTCGCCGACATAGCCGGCTTCCGTAAGCGAAGTTGCGTCCGCTATAGCGAACGGAACGTTCAAAATTTTGGCGAGCGTCTGCGCCAGAAGCGTTTTCCCGCTGCCCGTCGGACCGATCAAGACGATATTGCTCTTCTGAAGTTCGACGTCTTCCGGCTTGCTTTGCGAATTGATCCGTTTGTAATGGTTGTAAACGGCAACCGAAAGCGACTTCTTCGCTTGTTCCTGACCAATAACATATTGATCGAGAATCGAGCGGATGTCTTTTGGCTTTGGTACGTCCTTCAGTTCCAGTTCTTCTTCGCTGCCCAGTTCTTCTTCAACGATCTCGGTGCAAAGCTCGATGCATTCGTCGCAAATATATACGCCAGGACCGGCTACAAGTTTGCGAACCTGGTCTTGGGATTTGCCGCAAAACGAACATTTAAGCTGACCTTTTTCGTCATTGAATTTAAACATAGGATCACCTCCTATTGCTGATTAATATGAGTTATCACCTTGTCGATGAGCCCGTACTCGACGGCTTGCCCCGCACTCATGAAGTTGTCCCGGTCCGTATCCCGCTCGATTTTGTCGTACGGCTGGCCGGTATGGTGCACGTATATTTCATTCAGCTTGTGCTTCGTCTTCAAGATCCAGTCGGCATGAATCTTAATATCGGCCGCCTGTCCCCGAACGCCGCCTAGCGGCTGGTGAATCATCACTTCGCTGTTGGGAAGCGCAAAACGTTTGCCTTTCGCGCCTGCGGTCAGCAGCAATGAACCCATGCTGGCTGCCATGCCGACGCAAATGGTGGAAACATCAGGCTGGATATACTGCATCGTATCATAAATGCCTAAGCCGGCTGTAACCGAGCCCCCAGGCGAGTTGATATAGAGGCTGATGTCTTTCTCGGAATCTTGGGCGGCCAAAAACAACAGTTGGGCGATAACCAGATTCGCCACGTCGTCGTCGATCGCACTGCCCAAAAAAATGATGCGGTCCTTCAGAAGGCGCGAGTAGATGTCGTACGAACGCTCGCCCCGGCTTTCCTGCTCAACCACCATAGGAATCAGGCCCATATTGTTTCCCTCATTTCTTTTGTAAACTGCATTCATTGTATCACGTTTGCGGCCTCATGTCATTTTTGGCGTTAATACCAATGTATGTATTCGGCTTTAAAACTTATGCCCGGCTGCGTAAAACTGTAAAATCCTGTCCGGATGGGTAAACGAAAGGCACGTTAGGAACAAACGTGCCTTGTCGCATTGTCGCTATCGGATTAGGCTACTTCCGCAACCGCCTTGCTGTTCTCCACGAGGAAATCGACCGTTTTCTTCACGATCAGATCGTGCTCGATCGAGTCGAGGCTGCCGTTGGCCGACAAAATGACGCGGATTTCCTCAACGGATCTTTGGTACTGGCTAGCCAGACGATCTAACTCGCCGTTGATTTCTTCTTCCGTAGCACTGATATTCTCGGCTTTGGCAATCGCCTCAAGCACCAGATCGTTACGAACGCGGCGCTCCGCATCCGTGCGCATTTGCTGCTTAACAGTCGCTTGATCCTGCCCCGTAAATTTCAGGTACATGTCGATGTCCATGCCTTGCATTTTGAGACGGTTCGTGAAGTCTTCGAACATCCGGTCAACTTCAGACGTAATCATCGCGTCAGGGATTTCCACTTCGGCATTGGCAGCCGCTTTCTCGACAACCGCCGATTCGCGGTCCTGCTCATTAGCTTGTTCTTTGCGCTCCTGCAGACGCTTCTGGATGTCTTGCTTGAATTCTTCAAGCGTGTCGAATTCGCTAACGTCTTTGGCAAACTCGTCGTCCAGCTCAGGCAGGTTTTTACGCTTGATGTCGTGCAGCACGACTTTGAATACGGCCGCTTTGCCTTTCAGCTCTTCGGAATGGTATTCTTCCGGGAACGTTACGTTAACGTCTTTTTCTTCGCCCTTGGCCATGCCTACCACTTGCTCTTCGAAGCCCGGGATGAAGCTGCCGGATCCGAGTTCAAGCGAATGCTTCTCGGCTTTGCCGCCTTCGAACGGAACTCCGTCGACGGAACCGTCAAAGTCGATAACGGCGATGTCGCCATTCTCAGCTGTGCCTTCTTCAAGGACAACGAGCTCGGCATGACGCTGCTGCAGACGCTTCAGCTCTTCAGCGATTTCTTCTTCGGATACGGCGGATTCTTTCTGAACAACTTCAAGCCCTTTGTACTCGCCCAGTTGAACTTCAGGCTTAACCGTAACGGTCGCTTTAAAGACGAAGGCTTGTCCTTTGCCGAACTGCTCGATCTCTACATCCGGACGATCTACCGGCTTGATCTCGGTTTCATCCAGAGCTTTTACATACGATTCCGGCAAAAGAATGTCTACTGCATCCTGATACAAGCTTTCAACGCCGAACTTGGCTTCGAAAATTTGGCGTGGCACTTTGCCTTTACGGAATCCTGGAATGTTAGCCTTAGCCGCTACTTTCTTAAAGGCGCGGTCCAACGCCGATGCTACTTGCTCAGCATCTACTTCGACGTTAAGAACGACTTTGTTCTTCTCTATTTTTTCCCAAGTTGCTTTCATTTATGCTTTCCCCTCCAACAAATTTACCGGTCCCGCGCGCTCGTGGAGCCGCTGCAAAGGCCCGTGCGCTCTCAAAATGGCCATTTAACCACTATATTATAACATAAGGAGGCTTCATTTCAAGCGTAGGATCATTTCCTTTACGATTCCGCAGGGCTGGATACGGTTGCGAACAATTTGATGACCTGCTGGGCCTTGTTCAGCGATTTGGAAACGGATTCCGGAAGCCCGTAGATTTCCCCTAGTTTTTGCTCGTCTGCACGCTCGAAAAGCATCTCCTCCACCGTATGGTGAAGCGCTGCGGCCCAGACGCTTTTGCCGGTTTCATCCAAAGCGAGAAGCTCGTCGTACACGGCCGTTCCGTAAACGAAAGCCAGAAAGTCTTTCCATGTCGCTTCAATCAGCTCTGTCAATCCGGGCTGCTTCGATTCCATTGTGGATTTGACCCGTTCGCCGATCGCTCTCAGATGGTCCGGATACTGTTCGTAACGAACCGGTGTATCGCTAATGGTCAGCATCATCGTCTGCCCCAGCTTGCGGATCTCGATCGTTCCGGTTTCACCGATCGTCCGCAGCACCTGGAGACCGCGAAACTGAACGAGCGGATGAAGACGGCTTTCGGACAGCCAGCGTCTAAGCCTGTCGCCTACGATGCGCCGGTCCAAATGGGCGAGTTGCTCCAGCGCCATCATCTGTTTCTCGGCCGTTGCGTGCGGCGCCAGCATGTCCAGCAGCTTGTCGGCGAATTTCGAGTCATTGGCGGCTTTGGCCCGAACATGCCGTTTAAGCATACCGGCTTCGTCCACTTCGTCTTCGGTCTCATCGTCCGGGGACGGACCGGTTACGCCGTTTTCCTTGCTGCCATGTCCGCGTACCGATTCGGGGAACGACTCGACCAGCCACCCGAGCAGCGACTGCCATTCCTCCTTGTACTCCGGATCGTCGCTTTGGCAATGGAGCAAAAAACGGAGCATGCCGGCCGCTTCCGCATAGCATTCTCCCTCCAGCAAACGTGTCAGTTCGCTCTGGTAATACTCGATCGTCTTCGGGAACAATATCACATTATCCGAATTGGACGACACGTCTCTTACCACCGCCTTCCCATATTTTCACGTTCTCTCATTGTATCAGAAATGTGCATCCCGGGAACAGCTGCGACGTGGTGTGCGGAAAATAAAACCTGATAACGCGTATTTCTTCTTTCATTATTATTCCCGATTTTGTACGTTCAATATGGTGGTTGTCGGTGCATTCCTTGTTAAGTCCACGCATCCAAATTAATCCGCTTTTTTGTCTTGAAATTCATACAGGCGTGTGTTATATTTATTTCTGCCGCTAAAAATGCGGGTGTAGTTCAATGGCAGAACTCCAGCTTCCCAAGCTGGTGGCGTGGGTTCGATTCCCATCACCCGCTCCAGCCTTAACACTTATGTCCCAGTAGCTCAGCAGGATAGAGCAACGGCCTTCTAAGCCGTCGGTCGGGAGTTCGAATCTCTCCTGGGACGGTCAAAAAGCACAAGCATATGCTTGTGCTTTTGTGTTTTCATACGCGCCTATATCAAAGCAGTTAGGCTTAAAAGATGACATTGATGCGAAATTGAGTAAAACTCGGTAGTTCTGTATAATCTATCAACGTACCATTGTAAATAAACGTTAGAACTATGCATTTCTTATATGGCCGCCTTGCCTGACCATATTGGCCGCATTCTTCATGACATAGAATGGAAGCGTCACATTAGCAGGTCTTAATGCGTTTTTAACCGCGATATCAACATTCGCCAAACCAAGTGAATTACTTGGTACGGTTCTATCCTCTTCCGCCATCACCCTTGCAATCCATTCAGCCATACTCCGCCGCCTTTCCTGAAACATTAACATCTACAATCGCTAACCTAGAGATACCTGCCTTAAAAATAAGGGGACTTGATCTACACAAGTACCTCATTATATCGGTGATGTCCTACACACTGCCCCTATACCCGATAACTTGGGCTTGTTAAGATTGATTCCTCCAGGTGAACTATAGCGTAAAATTAATTTTTTTCCATATATAAGCATCATTGCTTTCTTTCGCGCAAACGTAAAAACTGTCTTCAACTCCGGTTGCTCCTCTTACGGAGATCAGATGTCCGCGATAAGCTGCCGAGGCGGTAGGCAAGGACGTTTTGTTGCCCACAACAACATAGTTATCACGCATATCGATCGTTCCATAAACAGGACCGCCGATTGTTTGTAAGTATGCTGCACCTACAGAGTCGGCACATTGCCCGAATATTCTTGTTATACGGAGTTTCCCGGATGCCGCATTAGTTCCACTCATAGTAATTCTGAAACCTTCTATGTTATACGGGATATTATCGGAGATGATATGAACTTTTGCGGTCAAGTTCGTGTAGTCAAACACATCCAACCACATGCCTTGGTACAACTTTTGAAGCTTGATATTCTTCGGGCTTTCATTCCATTTGCCAAATGATATTCCGAAGTTGCTAAAGTAGGTGACTACACTGGGGAATAATATTTCGATAACGATCGGGTTTATTTCTGTTGTGCTAGCATCATACTTTGCCGCAGAATTGGGACTTAGATTAAATGCATTAATTAGTTGTCCGGCTTCCGGAGCCGGGCCTCCTGTTTGCGAAACCGTGAACCTTTTATTAGCGAAAGCTAAAAAATCGTCCTGATTACCAATAAACATACCTACTTCAGGAACCGGCGGTGGAATTGTCCCGGACATCATAGTACCTTTAAATGAATCGTCTGATTCATAAATACCGTCTACTTTATTCCTTGTTCCCTGATCGATTACATTTTTCTTTTCCAAATTTGAACTTATGATCGTATAGGCCGTTTTATTGGTTAACTGCGCAAGGATTCTTGAAGGAACAACATGAATATCCCATACTTTAGCAATTATTCGATTGTATGCACCATTGATGTAAAAGCATTTTTTTGTGATATTTTCCGTCGGCTGTATCTGGATATTGGTGAATATGTTCCCTGAGGTTTCATAGATTCCGTTATGAACCGGGTGACGATAAATACTTCCAGTGGTACATATATCATACTGATTCCCGGAAAAACCTATCATATCAAATTGATTTCCGTTAACCCATTGCGAAGTATCATCTCCGGCATTCTCTGCGTGCAGATGTATTGCCTTACCATAATAGATGATGTTTATGTCATAAATGTGCACACCGCATACGTTGTTTCCATTTCCCGTTGCATAAAGATATATGCCTGTGCTGCTGTGCTCATCTTCCTCCCTACTTCTAACAACACGTTCGTGTCTACCATAAAGCACCATGCTTTTGATGGATGTATTATGATTAAACGCAAACTTATCGCTGCCATCCACATATATGCAGCATTTGTTAAAGTCAACAAAACTGTACGTATCGAGTCGCGCTCCACTTATCTGTGCGTTTTTGCGAAGCTTGATCATATTTACATCAGCCACAGGTCTAATCGTACAACCATGTGCGCATTTCAAGTGAACTTTCGGCTTCACCTCTATAGTCGCGCTTATATTGTAATTTCCCGGAGGAACAATAACCTCTCCGCCTCCAATAGACTCGATGTAGTCAATTGCGCTCTGGATTGCAACTGTATCATCCTTGTACGCACCTGTCGCTCCGAAGTCTTTTACGTTTACGCTACCACCTTTTGCTGAAATAGCCAAAGCTTTCGTAATCAAGTCAGCCACTGTGACTACCACCTTTCCTATTCGGATCCGATACTAACAAATTCTCGATGCTAGAGTCCGAGCTATAAGGTCTTCATCCACGCTTCGATTTTGGGTAACAAATATTCTTTGTAACCGGCTTCAGTCGGATGACATCCATCCCCTACTCCACCATTCTGCTGCGAAAACTCGTTGACGATTTCACTAAGACCAAAATTAAGTCCACTACTTGTAAATAAATCAAGAAAAGGGACACTCCACTTCTCACAGATTTCTCGAGCTTTCTTCCAATAAAGCTCCGATTTGTTTTGATTAATGAGATCGAACGTGTTCTTAACTTTAAACGTGACAATATATCCAATCTTTTTTGCTTTCCATCTCAGTTGGGCTTGTTTAAAGATACATTCCAACGCCCCACAAAAAGTGGTGTCGTCAAAAGCAGCGGTATATGATGTCGTAATTGCCCCGATGGGAACACTGAGCCAGTAATCGTTTATACCACCTTGAAAAATAATAAAATCTGCATTTTCGTCCATATTTACAATATCCCTACATATCCAATGGCGAGGAGTGGTTCCATTGCTCTGGTAAGTCCCTGCCGCAATAGTACCGCCGCTCACTGCGTACCCGGCAGCGCTCATTCCGTTCCTCTCGGCAATAACAATCCCCCATCCAGTATTGTTCCTTGGACTAAGAACTGCCGTCGATGGCCATCCCGCACCAGCTGTAATACTGTCCCCATTAAACAACACACGCTTTCCCGCCAACGGATTGTCGCTCGAAAGCAGGGGCCTTCGTATACGTGTGTAGTACGAGCTCGCAGAAGAGGAGGACGGATAAATCGCTCCTTCAACAACGGCATCACTGCTCATTTTATTTTTTTGTCCGCATACTCGCATCGTAGAGGCTCCCGTAGGAGCCGTGAAAGTAAACGGTGATGAAGTTCCCGAAGTTGTTCCAATTTTACTGATAAATTCGCCTTGCGCCGTATAAAAAGCACCAAATTGGGTTTCAGCATACCGAATCGAATACTGTTTGCCGGAAACACAAGGAATATGATGGGTCGTATAGTACCCAGCGCCTGCTGTAAGAGCACCGTTCAATAAATAGTATCCTACAGCATTATCTTTCTCATATAAGTTAAATATATTGTTACTTTTTTCCACAAAATCAACGTCAGCCGGTGTGATCTTTACAGTTTTGTCACGCTTCTCTTCAGCCATCGAGCGCGCAATCAAATCCGCCATCAGACCACCGCCCTCCCCTTTACACTAATCGATCCCCCGGATATAGAAGAAATCCGAGCCCGGAAGGTAACGAGTCCCGTCACCTCGAACTGCCACACTTCGCCGCTCGAGGTAGTCTGGGTGCCCATGGCGAGATCGGACAAGCGAATCCCTTTCAGCGGGTAATAGGTTCCGCCGACGCTCGCCCCCTCAAAATGGATCGTGCGGCTGGTGCTTGTCCCTGTGATCTCGAGCGTTAACGTCCGGTAAGCCCCTACAGCGAGAGCAGTTCCATCTCCGGCAGCGGTCGAAGCGTCGTGTAATACGACGTCCTCCATTGCGCACCCGGTGACACGTACATTCTGGCTCCCATCCGAATGGATTCCATCCGCCTCATTGGCAATACTGTTGTCCGAACGCACCATCCGTCCTGTCTTTACGCCTAACGAATCCAACAAACTCATTCCTCATCAACCTCCATGGTCGAGCTCCGATTGCTCGGGCAAGGTGAAGCGTAGGATCATCATAACACCCAATTGTAAACTGGAATACTTTACACTTTTTACCTAATTTACAAGTTAGCTCGATCCAGTACGTTCGTGGCGATCATTTTATAACCACGTGAAAAACCGTCCGGAAGCAAACGTCCGGACGGTCATTTGACATGGATACCCCTGCATTTTTCGTGGGAGAGGAAACGGGTATCTTCGCTCCTGCCGCTTGTGTGGTATCTTCTCGACTTCAGAAAAGGCCTCATACCGCTTTCTTGCGTGCAGCTTGGTTCGAATTTCAATGATCGCGCTATCATTGCAGGCGGCTCCAGCACAAATTAAAGTCTTTGGCACCCTTTATTTCCGGCATTTGGGGATGCTCGGAACAAATAAAGGCGGTTTGCACCCCTTATTTCAGCCAGTTGGCCCGGATCTGCACCCTTTCGCGAATATTAGCGGTTCCAAACCGAACAGCCGCGAAAAAAAAGCACTCTGATCCGAGTGCTTCTCCATAGGTGCGTCTGGCTTTTATTTTATTAGTATCGAAGTGTACTTCTCCGTACACGATCATTCATACTCCCTGACTAAGACAACTGCCTCGCCTTCAGCATGATGCGTTCCGGGTTCAGACCGTCCTGCCGGACAGCAAAGCATCCTCACTTCTCGTCCTCGGCCAGATTCCCCAAATAATAGTTCGTCAGCAGGTCGATCTCGGCGTCGAACGCTCCCCAGCGCAAAGCATAAACGTTCCGGCTGCCCTGGAAGTTGAACACGCGGTTGATCCCGTTCTGGTTACGTTTCTCCGCGTACACTTCGATACCTTGCTGACGGAGCGTATCGGTCAACCTGTCGATATCGTCCTGAATCCGGTTGATGGCCCGCTGAGCAACCGCTGCATAAGGACTCATTACTCCGGAATTGTGATTCTTCTCGAAATACATCTTATCGCATTCGAAAGCGGACAAAACAACGGGCAGGATGACCAGATTGCGAATCAGATGCATATGTTCAGCAGGTACGGCAGGAGCGACTGGGCGTGTAGGAAGCGGTGCAGACATACGGGAACACCTCCGGATACAAGTTTTGGTTTATCTCCATTATAAACCAAACACGTGTTCGCATTCAAGAAAAATTTTACATAAAGGTCCATTTCACTAACATGACTACCATAAATTTATCGGTAATCAACTTTAATCCGGGATCACGTTGCTTAGGTGACGTTCCCTAGGTTCACATTTATCCGGTTCGCACTGCCAAGATTCACGTTCCCCGGGCCCCGCGATGTTGCCCAGATTCTCATTACCCGATTCACGTCCCCCCGCTTCACTAATCCGGCCGGGGTTTCGAATAAAGGAAGGACTAGCGCTCACACGCCGTCATCCGCCGTTTGCGTTCTTCTCGCCCCTGCTCCTTCGCGATTCGGCGGCTCTGGAGAGTCGTTTCTTTTGCTGAACATCGGCAAGTTCCAGCCGTACCGCTTGCACTCATCCTTCGCTTTCCCTTCTCTAAAAAAAGCGAACGTCGCGTTCATCTCCCCTCCGACGAGAAGGATAATCGAGCTGATGTACAGCCAGATCAGCAGCACGATCGCCCCACCGAGACTCCCGTACGTTTTGGAATAGCTGCCGAACGCATTCACGTAAAAGGAAAACAGCAGCGAGGTGACGATCCAGCCCAGCGCAGCGGCCAGCGCTCCCGGCCATACGTCCTGGAAGCGCAGCTTGCGGTTCGGAGCGAACCGGTACAGCAGCATAAACACTCCGAGCATCGCCGCTAACGGAATTACATATTTGACTATGCTCCAGATCGTGTCAAAGCCTGCCGGGTAACCCAACCGCTCAAACAGCTGCTCGCCGATCACTTTGCCGAAGACGACCATGGACGCCGACAGAAGGAACACAACGGCCAGGACGACCGTTGACAAAACGGACAGGCCCCGCACTTTCCAGAACGGCCGCGTCTCCGCCTCATCGTACGCTTTGTTCAGCCCTTTGATCACCGCATTAATCCCGTTTGAGGCCGACCAGATCGTCGCCACCATGCCGAGGGACAACAGCGAATGGCTTCTTGATGCGGTCACCTCATCAAGTACGGTACGGATCAATCCCGACGACTGTTCCGGAAGCACTAGAATCAGATCACGGATCACCTCTTCGCCGGACAGCTGCATAACGCCGACCACACTAACCAAAAAGATGAGAAACGGAAAAAAAGCGAGAATCAGATAATATGTGAGCTGAGCGCCCAAGGCCGGAACTTCGTCGTCGCGAAACCGGCAAACCAGTTGCCGGATAAACTCCATACGCCCGATGTTACGCTTCTTTTTCATCGCAATCCCCCATTTCTTTGTAACCTTTGTACCTATTACCCCGTATAGTATGAAACCAATCCCGGACCAGGTTCATCATTCCAATTCCTTCGAAACGAGCGTGATCTTATGCAAACGAAAACCGGCGGCAGCTCATGGCTCGGCTGTCTGGCCTTACTTGTCGGCTTGGTCCTGATCTTCTCCCTGCTCCCGCTCCTGGTCCGATTCGGCTGGGTCATCCTGATTCCTGCAGCCGCGGGGGGCACTTACTGGTTCTGGCACAACAAAAATAAAGCCCGGCAGCAGCAAAGGCAAGCCGAGCTTGATATCCGTGAAACCGCCGAAAAAATCGTGCTTCAAATCGCCGCCCGAAACGAAGGGCTGATCACTCCGATGGAGCTCGTACTCGCCTCCGACATGAACCTGGAGGAAGCCGGAGAACTGTTAGAGCAGCTCCGAAAGAAAGGATATGCCAAGCTCCGCGTCGCCGAGAACGGCTCGTACGTATACGAACTGAACGGACTGCTTACCCCGCAGCAAAAAAGAGAAGCAGAAAAGCTGTAGAACGAAACGTTCTGCAGCTTTTCTGCGCGCTAAGCCCCCCAAACGTGGAAGCACCTTCAGGGCCCGTGTTTTTAAAACCTATTATTCGGATTACCGCGAGCTCACTCCGACGAAAAAAAGGAAATCGAAATTATCCTCACAAATGTTTTTTATTGACCAGCTCGTTGCGAACCATCTGTTCCAGCTTTTCCGTCAGCTTCGGGTGTACGGCGGGCGGTTTCTTCAGCCCGAACCAGTTGCTCCGCTTCTCCTTGGCAAGCAGCTTCAGCATGTATTGCTTTTCCTCCAAAGTAAACATCGCTTTCCCCCCTCGCTTCATCTACGTTCCGAATCCCGATTCGTTGCGGAATTTGCGGAGATTCACGAAAATTAATGCGACGAGGGCGCGTTATGAAGCTGTTCCGCATTCAGACGGCAAGTGAAGCTCAACACCGGTGGGCACAGGAAAGGGGGCGGCCGCCACCTGAACCCGAACATCTTGCTGCCCCGCGCCCGGCTGCTACAGCGGCGCCTGAACGAACCGCAGCGTATGTGCGGGAACGTCCAGTACGAACAGCTCTCTTCCCTCCGGGCGGGATGTACTTGCTGGCCCGGGCTGATGGAGATGGCGTGAGAGGACGCGCCTTTGCCGATTCCCGGGCGGTGCGACCATTCGGGGAATGTCACGATATCCCAGTTGAAGCCTTTGCCCTGCTTGCTTACGTCGATCAGCCAGCCGCTCAAATCCCACAGCGCGATAATCGCCACTTTGCCGCTGACGAACCGGTTGCCGGAATCGTGGAAGCCTTTGGACGGATTTTCGCTCGGCAAAATGCCGGGGATGTTGTACAGCTTGTCCGCCAGTTCAAAAATATTTGCGCACATCCGGGTTCGAATCGAGCAACGGCTTGTCCGTCTTCAGATCGACGTGGGTAACGTCGAGCTCCGACCAGGCCGACGAGATGTCCGGATCGAGGCGCTCATCATCGTAGTTAACAGCGTCAAAAACGGTTTTTTCAGCTTCAAACGATACCACCCTTTTGCACTAGTTTTGAGCAAGCCGTACATTTATCCCGGGTAAATGAGCGGCTTGTTGCCCTATATCTAGTGTATTGGCTAAATTATGAACGAGGCATGAATGATCATGTCGAATTTTGTCGTTTTATTCCCAATTCGGCTCGTTATGAACCGGCTTCCGGCGGAACTTGGCCAGAAACTCGTACACGATCGGCACGATCACAAGCGTCAGCAGGGTCGAGCTGATCAGCCCTCCGATTACGGTAACGCCCAGCCCCTTGGAGATCAGGCTGCCGCTCGTACTCTCGAAGCCGAGCGCCAGCGGCAGCAGCGCGCCTACAGTCGCGAGCGCCGTCATCAGAATCGGCCTGAGCCGGGTCGCCCCCGCTTCGAGCAGCGCCTCGCGTACGCTCAGCCCCTCCCGCTCCTTATGCAGGACGCGGTCCAGCAATACGATGGCGTTCGTCACGACGATGCCGATCAGCATGAGCGCGCCCATCATCGCGGAGGCGCTGATCGTCTCGCCGGCGATGTACAGAGCGGCCAAGCCCCCGATTACGGTAAACGGCAGGGAGAACAGGATCGCAAACGGCGTCAGCGCTCCGCCGAAGGTGATGACGAGCAGCAAATAAACGATCGCTACCGCTGCGGCCATCGCGAGGCCGAGCTGGGTAAACGTCTCGGTGATCTGCTCGGTTACGCCGCCGAATTCCACCGCAATGCCGGACGGCAGGCCGAGCGCGTCGATCGCGGATTGTGCGGCGGCCGACGCTTTGCCTACGTCCTTGACGGTAATGTCCGCCGTTACGTCCGCGTACAGCCTTCCGTTTTTGTGCGTAATCGTATTGGGCGACGAGCCTTTCTCGATCGTGGCGACGTCTTTGATCGGCACAGCCGCTCCGAGGGGAGACGTTAGTGTCGCATTCTCGATGTCGGCCAAGCCCGCCGGCTCGTTCTGCTCTGCGTTCACGTAGACGTTGTACGGCTTGCCGTCCGCCTCCACCTCGGTCAATACCGGACGGGTGCGGACCGGACTCAGCCTCATCGCGATTTGTCCGGCGGTCAGGCCGAGCTTGGCCAGCTTGCTCGAATCGGCTAATACCGTGTACTGCTCATACGATTTGGACAGGCCGGACTCGACTTTCTCGAACGAGCCTTCCGCCTGCAGAGCGGCGATCACCCGATCGACGGCCGGCCTGATCTCCTCCGGCGAATTGCCGAATACGGTGAGGCTGAGCTTGCTGCCGCCGAATCCTCCGCCAAAATCCATCTGGCCCCATTTGCCGGCTGCGTCCAGCTTTTGCAAATCCGCGACGAGCGCTTCCTTCTCTTCTGTAAAGTTTTTTGTCGAGCTCTCGTACTGCACGTAAAATAAGGCGGATTTGCTCGGCCCGAAACTCATCGGCGTCTGGCCGCCGACCGAATATTGCAAGTTCGTCACGCCGCTGCGGCCGAGGATCAGCTTCTCCGCTTCAAGCGCCGTTTTCTCCACGTCCGCGATCCGCTGGCCCGGTCCCGGATTATAGGTCACCATCGCATATTTCTGTTCCTCCTCCGGGAGGAAGCTGACGCCGACGAGTCCGGTCAGTCCGAGGCTGAGGGCGAGCAGCAGAACCGCCGCGATAAACACTAGCGCTTTGCGGTTCAGCGAGCGTTGCAGCACATGTCGGTAAAAGCGGGCGATCGCTCCCGGTTTGTCTTCATGCCCGGCCTTGCCTTTCAGCCCGCTGCGGAACATGAAGTGGGCAAGAGCGGGCACGACCGTAATGGCGACGAGCAGCGAAGCCAGCAGCGCAAAAACCATCGTCAGGGCAAACGGCAGGAACAGCTGGCCGACCGGTCCGCTGACGGCGCCGAGCGGCAGGAATACGGCGATCGTGACCAGCGTCGACGACAAGATCGGGACGAACATCTCGCGGGTCGCATCCAGTACGAGCGCCTTGCCCGACAGCTTCTCCGTGCTGAGTCCCATCCGTCTGTAGTTGTTCTCGATAACGACGATCGAATCGTCGACGACGCGTCCGATCGCCACCGTCATGGCGCCGAGCGTCATAATGTTGAGCGTAATATTCATCTGCTTCAGGACGACTAGCGCGATAAGCAGCGACAGCGGAATGGAGACGACGGATATAAGCGTCGTCCGGATATTGCGCAGAAACAGCAAAATAACGATGACCGCAAATAACGCGCCGAACATCGCCTTGTCCAGCATCGTGCTGACCGATTCCTCAATCGGCTGCCCCTGATCCATCAAAACAAGCGTCTCCATGCCGGGGAATTGCTCCTCGAACTGTCTGGCCTTCTCCTTCACGCCGTTCACGACGTCCACCGTGTTGGCGGCAGGCGCCTTCGTCACGTTAATGCCGACCGATTCGCTGCCGTTCGTGCGGGAGATCGACTCCGCCTTGCCGACCAGCTTAACGTCCGCGATGTCCGCCAGCTTCACGGTCGGAAGGCCTGCTGCAACCGGCGCTCCGGCTGCCCCGCCCGGAGTTATCCCGGCACCCGGAGCGGCGTTCGGCTGCTGCGGGGCTCCGGGGGCAACGGCCGTACCGGGAGCCGCGGTCGCTCCGGGCATCGCCGCGCCTCCGGGAGCCGCTGCAGCTCCTGCGGCTGAACCGGCAGCGGATGGGAGGACCGGGATGCTGAGATTGCGCAGATCGTCCAAGGTGCGGATATTGCCGTCCACGACAACCGTTTTTTCGGCGTTTTCCATCTCGAATAAACCAAGCGGCACTTGAATCGCCGAACCTTGTACGATCGCTTTGACCGTCTCTTCGCCAATCCCCAGCTCCGCCATTTTGGCGCGGTCGAACGTCAGCTCCACTTCCTGCACATACTGTCCGGATATGCTGACGCTGCCCGCCCCGTCGATCCCTTCCAGCATCGGCCGCAGCTCGTCCTGAACGAGCCGGGTGACTTCCTCGAGCTGTTTCGTTTTGCCCGACACGCTCAGCGAGATGACGGGAAAATCGTTGATGCTGATTTTCGAGACGCGTATATCCTGCACGCCTTCGGGCTTGACGAAATCGGCCAGCACCCGGCGCAGCTCGTCCTCGGCTTCCTTCATATTTTTGTCGTAGCCGTACTCGATCATGATTGACGCCGCATTCTCCATCGATGTCGAGCTTACGGTGCCTACGCCGGCCAGCGCCCGGATTCGAAGCTCCAGCGGCTTGGCCAGCTTGTCCGCCACTTCCTGCGGCGCCGCTCCGGGATAGATGGCGGTAACGGTTAATACCGGGACCTCGATGTCCGGGATCGTCTCTTTCTTCATCGTTAATCCGGCGTACAAGCCGGCCGCCGTTACGATCAGCGTCAGGATCAGGATGGCAAATTTATTGCCAAGCGAGAATCGGATTATACTTTTCAACGGAATACGCTCCTTGTTGTATCGGAATAGGGCGTGCTGCACGCTTCCCCTATTGTGCTCCAATTTCAAGAAACCCAACATCAAATTGGATATTTTCTGCAAGAAGCTCGTATTTGTTTTCACGGTTAGCGCAGCGGCTTAGTAATGTTAGATGGACAGACATGAAACACCCGGCTGCCGCATACGTTGTTAGTATCGTTTTGGGCCTTTTCTCCCTGATTCGGCGTCGCAAGACGTTTTTCTTTAGAAATCGGCAGTTTTACACCTTAGCGGCGAGAGGATGAATGGATATGTGCGGAATAACGGGATGGATCGACTGGCGTAAAGACTTGACCCAATTTCCGTCCGTGCTCGTAAATATGACGGAAACGATGGCACTTCGCGGTCCGGATGCGTCCGGCACGTGGCTTTCCCGGCATTGCGCGCTCGGACACCGCAGATTAAGCGTGATGGACCCGGAGAACGGCGCCCAGCCGATGACCCGGACGAGAGGGGACACCGGCTATACGATCGTATATAACGGGGAGCTCTACAATGCGATCGAGCTTCGCAAAGAGCTGGAACAGCGGGGACACTCGTTCTCGACGAACTGCGATACGGAAGTGCTGCTGGTGTCGTACATCGAATGGGGGCGCGCGTGCCTGGACCGGCTGAACGGCATATTCGCCTTCGCCGTATGGAACGATACGGAGCAGACGCTTTTTCTGGCCCGGGACCGGCTCGGCGTGAAGCCGCTTTTTTACGCCGTGCGGGACGGCATGCTGCTGTTTGGCTCGGAGCCCAAGGCGATTCTTGCGCACCCCGATTTTCCCGCGGAGGTCGACCGCGAAGGGCTCGCGGAGCTGTTCATCATCGGCCCGGCGCGAACGCCCGGACACGGCATCTACAAACATATGGCGGAGCTGAAGCCCGGCCAGTGCATGACTGTGGAGCGCAGCGGCATCTCGGCCAGAACGTACTGGAAGCTGGAGAGCAAGCCCCACGAGGAAGATGTCGAGACGACAGCCTCGCACATTCGCGAACTGCTGATCGACACCGTAGAGCGTCAGCTTATATCCGATGTGCCGGTATGCACGCTCCTGTCCGGCGGTCTCGACTCCAGCGCCTTGACGGCGATCGCTGCCGAGTATTATAACCGGACCGGTCAAGGGATCGTGGACACGTATTCGGTCGATTATGTCGACAACGACAAACATTTCAAGGCAAATGTATTCCAGCCGAACTCCGACGCCCCGTGGATTCAGCGGATGGTCCGGCATCTGGGAACCCGGCACCATGACGTGACCTTCGATACGCCGGAGCTTGTAGAGTCGCTGGAGGATGCGCTTCGGGCGCGCGATCTGCCCGGGATGACCGATGTGGACGGATCGCTTTATTTATTTTGCCGGGAGATCAAAAAAGGCGCGACGGTCGCCATCTCGGGCGAAGCCGCCGACGAAATATTCGGCGGTTATCCGTGGTTCCACCGCGAGGAATCGCTCCATGCGGATACGTTCCCGTGGTCGCTGTCCGCCGGCATCCGCACCGGGCTGCTGTCGGATGAAACGGCCGACTGGCTGCGGCCCCGCGACTATTTGGATCAGCGGTACCGGCAGGCGCTCGAAGAAGTGCCCCATCTCGCCGGTGAGGAAGATACGGCCCGCCGGATGAGGGAGATGTCGTACTTGAATATTACCCGGTTCATGCCGACTCTGCTCGACCGCAAAGACCGGATGAGCATGGCTGTCGGCCTCGAAGTACGCGTCCCCTTCTGCGATCACCGGCTGGTGGAATACATGTGGAACGTCCCGTGGGAAATCAAGTCGGCGGGCGACCGCGAGAAAGGGATTTTGCGCAAGGCGCTTAAAGGCCTCTTGCCCGAAGACGTGCTGACCCGCAAAAAAAGCCCGTATCCGAAAACACACAACCCGAACTATTTGGCGGCGACCCGCAGCCGGGTGCTGCAAATCTTGAACGATCCTTCCTCGCCTGTGCTGCAGTTTCTCGACACCGATCATCTCCGCCGTCTGGCCGCACCGGAGACGGCGACGATGGATCTGCCCTGGTTCGGCCAATTGATGTCCGGTCCGCAGCTGTTCGCTTATATCGGCCAAATCGATTCCTGGCTGCGCGAATACAAGGTGTCGATCCGCTGAGTTCCGGTGCAGCCTTCTGCGCAGGAAAGGAACAGAATTCGCAAAAGAACAGCCATACGAAAAAGGAAGAGAGCCTTCGACCGCCCTCTTCCTTTTGTCTGTTTGCCGGTTCACTTCCGCGACCGGCAGTCTTCCCGGTATTGTCCGGGCGTTACGCCTTCGGCTTTGCGGAAATAACGGATAAAGTTGGCCGAGCTGTTGTATTTCAGCTTGTCGGCGATTTCCGCCACTTTCATCTCCGTCCCGGCGAGCCAGCGCTTCGCCGTCTGCAGCCTGACCTGCATGACGTAATCGCTGAAGCTCATTCCGGTCTCGCGGCGGAACACTTTGGCGATATAGCTGCTGCTGTAATTCATCCGGCTCGCGCACGACTCCAGCGTCAGCTCCATGTCGCATTCGTTCTCGATCATCGCGATCACTTCGCGGGAGATGCTTCTGTAGCGGGTTTTGCGTTGCTGTTCGAACGTTATGACGGCCGGCTCGATGACGGCCTGCAGCAGCCATTGCTCGATCTCCGCCGCCGTGCGCAGCCCAAGCAGCTCATGGAACGGCGAGCGCCCTTCCGGACCCGGCAGCCGTTCCGCCTCCGCCCCTCCGCCATCCTGCACGACGCGCAGCAGCTCGGTCAGCAGCCTGACGTATGACATGGAATAATCGTGATGCGTCCAGTCGTTAGCGAACACGGCCCTCCCGAACTCGGCGAGCGCCGGTCCGATCCGCTCCCGTTCGGCCATCTTGACCGCGTCGACGACCGCCTGCTCCAGCTGCGCCGGATAGTTGAAGCGGAGCCTGCGGTCCGGTTCCGGCTCCGCTTCCTCAATAAACAACACGGCCTCGTCGCCAAGCTTCATCCGATACTTGAGCGCCTCCGCCGCCTCCTTGAATGCGGTCCGGGCGCAGCCGAGCTGCTCGTGCCTGCGGCTGATGCCGATGCTCGTCTTAACACGCAAGTAACGCTTCACTTCCTGCTGAATGTCAAGCGCCAGCTCGTAGGTCTGTCGCTTCAGCAGCCCCTCGTCGCCCGCTTCGCAGCCGACGATCGTAATCTGCGAACGATCCGATACGACGGGCAGCAGTCTCGTCTTCGCCGGTATGAGGTCAGTCACCATATTATTAATCGCAAACATGATCAGATCGCGGTCGTTGTCTCCGTATCGCGAACGGTCGTAGGAATCGATCTGCAGGACGAGCACAATATACGACGTCCACGTCCGCGCATGCTCGAACAAAGCGAGCTTCTCCTTAAGCTCGTCCGGTCCCGGTTCGTTCTGGAGCAGCTTCAGCACGAAAAATTCTTTCAACTGCCTCGACTGGCCCTGCAACTGCTGAAACAGCTCGGTTTGGGCGCTCATCAGGCCGGACAGCCTGGAGCCGATCAGCTCCCATTCGTCCTCCGCCCCCACTCCCTCCGTCTGTCCGCCGGCCGCCGGTCCGGAGGCGCTCTGGACGAGCCTGCGGATCGGGGAATACATTTTCCCCAAACCCCAATACGCCAGCACAAATGCCGCAAGCGCCACCGACCCGCAAAGCGCCACCGTGAACAAGCCGATCTGCTTCGACAATCTGGACATTTCGCCGATCGGCACTACGGATATATACGTCCAGCCGTTATACGGCGAAGTCCGGTACGTCACCTCGACTTCGCCGTCCGGCGTGCCGCTCGTATAGTGGCCTTCGTCCTGCTCTCCGGCGAGCGGGCTCAGCAGGCGGCCGAAGGGGAGCGTCTCGAAAGGCCGGCCGTGCGCCGCCCGGTCGCCTCCCGCCAGCACCTTGCCCTTCTTGTCGAGCACGAGGACCGTGCCGCCGAAGCGGATCTGGCCGATCAGCTTCTCGAATTCGTATACGGGGATGGCGATCGTAAGCAGCCCTTGCGGTGATTGGGCATAGACCGGAATTTTTTTGACCAGGCGAATCCGCTCTCCCTCGTCGATCCAATACGACGTCTGCGGGGCGGCGGCATATTCGGCCCATGGGGCGGCCAACCGGTCGAACCGCGACAGTCCTCCAGCGTCGATCATCCAGTTATGGTTCAGGTCGATCAGCTTTATATCGTGAATGCCCCATTCGTGAGCTTGCAGCTGGTTCATGCCGGTAAGCAGATTGTTCACGATTTTGAAATCGTGCGGCGACAAGCTGACATCCAACGCTTCGGTTACGAGCGGAAGACCGGTATATTGTACGGCTGACGCATCGGTCATGCGCAGCACCTGTTCGACCTTCGATTCAATCTGCAGAAGAAGCTGGCCGTTGCTGTCGCGGACGCGCTGCTGCAGCATATCCGAAGCCTTGTAGTAGGAAAATATCCCCATAACGGTTACCGGCACCGTTACGAGCAGCAGGCTGAACGCTATCAGACGAACTAAAAACCGGGATGAACGCTTTTTTCTCACGGGCGCTTACGACCTCCGGATACACGGTTGTTACTTGTCATTATAACACGCAAGCGCCCAGCCGCAGCCTGAGCGCTCGCAAAAATGACATATATCCGCGGTTACGCCTGCAACGCTTCGTATTTGCCGAAGGGCAGCAGCACCGGAGGATGGAACGAAACCGCCGCGTTCGTCAGCGACACCGGCACCGGCGTCCGCAGCACTACGACCGGTCCCTTGATGTACACGATTTCGTATGAAGCCGGAGCGCCCGCGATCGCCAGCACGTCGCCGACGCGCAGCAGGCTCGCATTGTTCACCGTCAAGCCGGCCGTGCCGGAAGCGACCGTGCCGGTTACTCCCGTCAGCGTCCCGAACGTACCGCCGGTCGTCGCCCGGTACCCGTAGAACGAATCCGGAGCGGGCGGCCCGTCCGGGACGATCGTATCGCCCGCGGCGACCGTAAGTTTTCCCGAAGTAGGAGGGACGCTGTCCACGTAACGGATGGCATGCTTGTCCCCGGTATCGATGCCGGGCGACTGGATGCTGGAGCGATAGCCGCCCTGCTTGCTCCAGACCGTATTGTCGCGGATCGTCACCTCCTTCATCGCCGTACCGAACGTATAAAACGACTGATGGCCCTGCATCGTATCGAACGTGTCGGAGATATGATTGCCGACGACACTGACCCGCTCCAGGTTGCCGACGAGGAATACGGCGGCGCAATAATCGCGGATGCCGTGCTGGTATATGCCGGAGTTCGCGATCACATTGTCGCGCACCGCGATATTGACGAACCGGTTCGGCTGATTGTGCAGCCCGACCTTGATGCCGGCGACCGGCGCGTTCGTAATCACGTTATGGGAGACGAGCACATTGGCCATATTACCTCTAGGCGTGATGCCGATCGCATAATTGACCGAATCGATGAGCGTCGCCCGCTGGACCGGCTCCATCTGGAACTTGATCGTATTGCCCGCCACTAGCAGCGTGTCGTAATCGCCATCGAGCACCCGGTTCGGCGACAGGTCGAGTACGGTGCTTACGCCGCTGCATTCCCGCTCCGCATGCTCGGCGTTGGCCAGCGAGATCGTATTGTTCGTAATGTTGACATTGTGCAGCGTCTTGCCGGTTATCGACCAGAGACGGACGCCGTGCGCGGCTTTGCTGAACGTATTGCCGGTTACGGTAATGTCCGAATTGTCCCGCGTAACGGCCGTATTTTGGCTTTGGCTGACGACGTTGACGCCCGTTACGTATCCTTCGCTCACATTGTTCGCAATGACGGCCAGGCCGTTGTGCGTCTCAATCGCGCCATATGCTTTTTCGGCGATTTCCGCCAGGAAAACGTTGCCGAGCGCGGCGTGGTTTTCGCAATTGAAATAAACGGCGGAATTGTCATAGTTGGCCTGGCCCCGGGCGCGCACGAACCGGAAGAAGCAGTCGCGTACGACCGCGAACTTGGAGCCGTCCCCATTAAGCGTAACGGCATTGATTCCGCAGATGGAGACGAAGCGGACATTGTCTACAATAACGTGCTGGAACCGGTAGATCGCAATGGCGTATTGTCTGGAGCCGTTGTCCGCGACAGTAACGTTGCAGGTCGTATTGTTGCTCGCGTTCTGATCGATCGTCAAGTTGCTGATCGACACGTTTTCGATATACGTATTGTTCGTCGCCGGCCCGAAGATCGTCTCGTAATCGCCGGCATTGTTCTTCACCCGGATAACCGCGGCGTGGCTGCCCGTCAGGCGGATGCCGCTGTGCAGCACGATCCGCGTCGTTCGCGTAGGCGACACGATATACGTCCCCGCCGGAAAAAAAACGATCGGCTTCTCTGCAGCCGTATTCGCGAAATTGATCGCCTGCTGGATCGCCTGCGTGTCGTCCTTGACGCCGTTGCCGAGGGCCCCGAACCATTTGACGTTCACCATCGGAAACAGCTCCGCCAGCTTCCTGTTCACATTCGTCAGCAGCCCCTCCGGTACGTTGCCTCTGCCAAACACGCTCTCCAGCAAGTCGGCCGCATTGTCCCGCGAAGCGGCCTTCGCGACGCCGCCCGACATCCACGATCCGGCGGCCAGCGCGCCGGCCGCTCCCATCGTGACGAGCAGCTTGCGCCGGCTCATTGCCTTGTCCATCCCGGCTGCTGCCGGCCGATTGTCCTTGTTCATTCCTACCATCCTCCTTGGCGATTGACGGCAGGTTTCTCTCCGCTTGCAGTCTCCGGTCCCGGGTAACACGCTCCGGCCAGTCGGCCCGGCCGGTTTCTCTATTATTTCTGCTTCGCCCTCTCCAGGAAGGAGGCGATTTCTTTCGACAGATCGTCACCGACGCGTTTCTTCCATTGTTCGCCGGCCGCGCGGAACGCCGCTTCGTCGATTTGACCGAGAATATATTTGTCCCTCGCGTCGGTGATGACATTCCCCATGCTCGCTTCCTTGTTGATCAGCTCCTGGGGCGGGATAAACGATTCAATTACGCTCGCGACCCCGTTTTTCTCGTTTTCTTTCCACAGCCGCTTGTATTTCTTGACCATCTCGTGATCGGAAGGCCACTCCACGACCGCCGGCTGTACGCGCAAATGAGCCAGCTCCGCCGCCTGATCCTTAAACAGCTGCTCGTTGATGTAGACCGGAATGCTGTTCTCCAGCTTGTAATGAACACCCTCGACGCCCCAGGCTGCCAGCATAAGCACTTTCGAATCCAGCGCTTTATCGAAGTAGGCGAGCGCTTTGCGCAGCTCCTGCTCGGTTTTGACGCTGCTTTTCGGAAACATGATCATCCCCGCGTGACCCGGGAACGCCATCGTTTTCGTCCCGCCCTTCCCTTCCAGCGTCAGCACGAAATCGAGCTTCGCCTCCGGAAACAGCTTGTACAGATCGGGATGCCGGTTGTAGGCGTCGTCCAGCACGCCGACGTACATGCCCGCCTTGCCCAGATTGAAGCTGTCGTACAGCTTCAGCCCTTTCAAAGTGACGTAATCCGGGTTGATCAGCTTCTCCGCGTACATGTTGCGCAGCAGGCTAACCGCTTCCCCGTACTCGGGCGTCATATGCATCGCTACCGGTTTCCCGTCGCGGACGCCCCAGCCGTTCACGCCGCCTTGGGCAATTCCGAACATACGCACCATCGCGTCGATATTGTCGCTGGTCGTCGTCAGGCCGAACGTGTCGTGTTTGCCGTTGCCGTCCGGATCGCCGAGCGTGAACGCCTTGGCGATGTCGTAGATGTCCTGCACGGTCCGCGGGGGCTGGAGCCCGAGCTTGTCGAGCCAGTCCTTGCGGTAGATGAAGCCCGTTCGCACGAACGGTCTCGCCCGGAAAATGCCGTACGTTTTACCGTCGATGGACGTATGAAACGCGATCGTGTCGTTCCAATACGATTTCAGATTCGGATAATCTGCGATGTACGGGCCGATCTCCCAAAATGCCCCCGCCCGCGCCGCATTTAAAATCGTGGAGCTTTTGGCGTTCAGCACGACGATCGCCTGCGGCAAGTTGCCGGATGCCAGCGTGACGTTCAGCTTATCCTCGTACGTGGCCGAAGGCACGTACGTCACTTGCAGCTTCGTGTTCGTCAGCTCCTGGAGCGCCTGAAACGCCGGATTCGATTCGTTGGCGGCCGGCGGCTGAGCGTTGTAAAACGGCGACATCATCGTCATCCTGAACGGCTCGCCCTCTCCCGCTCCCCCGGTCTCCGCACCCGGCGCCGGGGCCGAACCGCTCCCGCAGCCGGCGAGCAGCGCAGCGGACAGACCGGCCGCGACCAGCAGCGAGGCGGCGGTTCTGGTGCGGGAACGCTTTTGTCTGCCTTTCATCGGAGAAACATCCCCTTTCTATACGACTCGGACCGGATCTCCCGCCGGTTTGCGGTCTAACCTTTGACCGAGCCGAGCATGACCCCTTTGGCAAAATGCTTCTGCAAGAACGGATAAACGATAAGCACCGGCACGATTGCAACGACGATCACCGCAAATTTGACGCTTTGCGGAGGGACGAGCGCCGCCGTCTCCGCTGCCGCGTTCGGGTCCGCAAACCCGCCCGTGGACAAATTGACGATTTGTCTGAGCCATACCTGGATCGGCCATTTGTTCACATCGTTGATGTACAGAATGGCGGTAAAAAACGAATTCCAGTGGCCGGCCGCATAAAACAGGGCGAACGTGGCGATCGCCGGCATCGATAAAGGCACGACGATTTTGCACAAAATTTGCAGATCGTTGCAGCCGTCGATTCTAGCCGATTCCTCGATCCCCTCCGGAAGCTGCTGGAAAAAGTTTTTCAGCAGGATGACGCTGAAGGCGCTGATCGCCCCGGGAAGCCATAGCGACCAGTACGTATCCAGCAGGCCGAGCGCCTTGATGACGAGAAACGTGGGAATCATGCCGCCGCCGAACAGCAGGGTGAAAATAACCGCCACGCCGGAGAACGGCTGGGAATCCTGGAAGGCAATCAGTACGCCGAACATCGGGGCGTACTTAAAGATAAGAAAATACAGCACCCCGGGAACGAGCAGTATATAGCCACCGGTCCCGTCTCAGATCGCGATGGAGTCGCATGCCGTACGCCGTCTTCGCGTTCCCGGACACCGCTTGCGCCGGTAGCCCTGGCATCGTTGTCCACCCGCTTTCGCCAAGATGAAGGTTATGTCCCAACGTTACCGGAGGACGGCCGTTTCCGTCTATATTCATTTGCGGCTTTTTCCCGCTTCCCTTGGCCGGACAAGCGTTTTACGAATCGGAGCATTCCTGAACGGGCACGGAATATTCTTCGGAGGCACAACAAATTCCCCCGAAGCGGGATGAGAATACGAGTACGAATGCGAGTACGAATGCGAATACGAATGCGAATACAAATGCGAACAAGCTTTATCGCATTGTTCGATCCCGGCAGCGGGCCGCTCCTTCCTTCCGGTTGCCTCGCCGATCCGGAGAAGCCGGCTTTTGCCGCATCGCCCGGTTCAACCAAAAAAAAGACCGCTCCCGCCGGAACTTTCATCCCGGTCAAGGCGATCTCGGTTTCGCTATTGCATACTCCGCAGCCTACAGCCGCATCGTGCCCATCGGGGCGTGTCCCATCTTCATCGAGATCCGTCCAGCCATCTCGATCAGCAGCGCGGACAGCTCGTCCAGCCGCTCGTTCAGCTTCATTTTGGACAGCGGTCCGGATATGCTGATGCCGGCGGCCACTCTGCCTGTCCGGTCCAGCACGGGTGCGGCGATGCAAGCCCGGCCGAGCGCCAGCTCCTCCATCTCCACCGCATACCCCGACTTGCGGATATCCTCAAACGCAGCGAAGGCGTCGTCGATCTGGACGATCGTTTTCTCGGTATACCGGGCCAGCGGGGCTTCGCCAAGCAACTGACGCGCCTCTTCCTCGGGAAGAAAAGCAAGCAGCGCCTTGCCGATCGCCGTACAGTGCAGCGGATTGCGCCGGCCTACAAACGTATACATGCGCGGGGAGTCGTAGCTGTCGACATGGGCCAAATAAAAGACGGTCCCGTTGTCGAGGATCGCCAGGTTGGCGTCGATGCCGGTTTTTCGCTCGATTTCGTACAGCTCCGGCAGCGCCTGCTTGCGGATCTCATAATGATTAAGCGCAATGCCGCCAAGCGTGACGATCTCCGGTCCGAGCGAATAATATCCGGTCTGATCGTTGCGCACGACGTAACCGATCGACACCATCGTAGTGAGCAGCCTCGATACGTTGCTCTGGGTCAAGCTCAGCTTTTTGGAAAAATCGATTACTCTTAATTCCGGCTCGCTGTCGGAGAAGCACGATAAAATCGCCAAAGCCCGCGTGACGCTTTGGGTAAGCATCGCTGTAGATGTTTCGGGTTTCAGAGCTAAATCACTCCCTCGGATTGCACATTATACAATTTATTTGCAAATGCTATATATCCATTTTATAACCAACCGTTGTAAGATGCAAAGTGATTTAAATGATCATTAATATGAAAAGACCTCCAATTCCACTGTAAAGCGGCGGAGGTTGAGGTCTTTATTGTCAAGTCTGGCATCAAGACCATTGAATAGGTGGGGCTGGAACGGCGCGAGAAGCTAAACTCCCTTCACATAAAGAAATCTCACTTGAATGATAGATTTCAATGGCGTTGAATGCATGCAATGATTGCTTTAAATATAACGATTTGGGAACATGAACATGACAGTCCCGGCCATTCTTTGCAGATGTGGAAAACACCCAAACGACATCTGTCATTCACCTGTTGGTTGATTTAGTCATGCGGTTGACCCCGTTATGAACCGGAAAAAGCTGACGAATAAGGATTTACGTTTTCTCTATAGTTCTGAAAATGGTAGAATTGCTACAAATGTTATTGCGGGGGTGTCTGGATTGACTGGAATTCCGAAGCCAAAAAAGAAATACGATGCAAAACGCCCAACTCGGGATGAGTTTGTTCTGGAAGAGATCGCGAACCAATTAAACGAAGCGAAGTCTGAAAGTTCAGAAGTGTTATTGACGGTTTGGGGTATGGAACTGCCTGTTCGTGGTCGAATTGAAAATATGGACTCTCGTACTGGTAAAGTGCACATCCAAAAGAATGGTGAAACTACAAAAGTTGCATTCATGGATATTATGAAGGTCGAGACCAGAGGAATAGACTCGGAAAGTGAATGAGTTGGGCAGAATACACGTCTCCGGGCGGAAATGAGACCGTTCCAACACACGGCGGTAGTTAAAAATGCTCCCCTTCCGGAAAGAGGACGAACCGCCTCGGCTGAAGTGTATGCAGGTAATCACCAGTCCAGCTCACCAGCTTGTCCAGCCAAAAATCCGGCTTAAACGAGCGCAAAACTCATAATCGTTTGGCTTGTCGATTGTAAAGTCACCGTCCGGTATAAAATCTGCCGCGAGACAGCAGGTGATCGCCTGTATGTCCTGCGGCTGTGCGTCTCCCTCCGCGCATGCGTCTCCCAATTGCGACTCTGGCTGACTCGACAAGGAAAAGCCCCTGTTCTGCTTTAGTCCGGTGAACGGCGTATACGCTGATCGAAAAGGCACAGCCGGAGCGAACGCGTCAATCATGTGGCCGAGGAGACGATGAGTGCCTATCTAAAGAAAACATCCCGTTCCACTAGTGCGGTTCGGGATGTTTCCGGCTCCGGTGCTCTTCGCACCAGTCGACCATCTGGAGGGACCGGTAGTGGCGCCAGTCTCCGTGCCGGCACTCCTCTCCGCTTTCATCGATTTGCACCGACCGGACGATACCGCCCCCCTTACGAATCCGGGCAGCAAGCGGCAGGGCATGGTGCTCCATCGGCAATACGCCGTCGGTTGAAGACCATAACAGTAGCGTCGGCGGATACAAACCGGCGTCGCGCTGCTGCGGATCGTACACCGGCGCAAGCTCCGCGAACTGCTCGCAGGAACCGATCCCGTAAGCGGCCATCACTCCTTGCCTGTGTGTCTTCCTGCAGGCGTGACCCAACGAGCATAGCGGATATAGTCCGATTAGAGCCCGTAACGCGTGCCGACCAAGCAAGGCGGCGGTGTTCAAAGTGGTCATAAATCCGTTCGAGCAGCCGAGCATGAACACGTTGTCCCGGTCGGCCCGGTATTCGTCCGTCAGATGCCGGTAAAATGCGGCGCATGCTTGCCGGCAAGCTTCGTTGCCGTACGAAAGGTCGGCATCATTTTGCGCTCCGCAGACGATATAGCCTGCTTCCAGAAACGACTCGATCGTCGGATTCGAGTACGCTTCGAATCCGGGGATGCTCTCGTCCAGGTAAAGACCGTTATTCTGAGCGTCTACCCCGTATTGCGTTTTCCCCGAGAAATTAGCGGCCCGCTCGCTGCCGTCCATCGTCCAGCCGTTCCCGTGATTGCATATAAGCAGGGGATGCCGTCTGCCGTCAGGCTTATAGCCGGGCGGGGTCCGCACAAAGCACCAGTCGTTGCCCTCCCCGCCGAACCGGTAGATCCGAAGTAAACTTCCGGAACGAAGCCGCTTCTCCATTACCCCTTCCATGCCTCGTCCTCCTCTTTGTGCTTGTACTCAAGCGCCGGCTCTCAGGGCAGGCCGCTTCATGACTGGGCGCCTCCGGCCGCGATCGTATTAGACCACCCAACTGCAGCTTCGGCTTCCGCAGCGGCCTCGACTTCCGCTTCGGCGACATATCGCATAATCGTCTCGTACATCCGGGCCGCCTCCCCGCTCTTCGAAGCCGGTAATGATGGCAGCGGGCGTCTGGGCTCCCCGCATTCGATCCCGCGCAGCCGGATCAACTGCTTGATCGCGCCGAACAAGCCGAGCTCGCGCATATCGGTAATGATTCCGTTCACCCGGAACTGCCAGCGCTGAGCGTCCAAAAGACGGCCTTGCCGGATGTGCGATTCGATCCGCAGAAACAGCTCCGGCATCACGCCGTACGTCCCCCCGATCCCGCCGTCGGCGCCCATAACGCGTCCGGCCAAATATTGCTGATCCGGGCCGTTCATCACGATGAACTCGTCGCCGCCGCTTGCCTTGAACTGCTGCAGCTCGTACGTGCTGAACACGGTCACTTTCATCCCGACCAGCCGATCCGGCGCAGCCTCCCGAAGGTCGCGGACCAACCGCGGCGTCACCTGAAACCCGGTCGCACCCGGGATATGATAGATCAGAAACGGCAGATCCGCACTGTTTATCGCTTCCAGCCAGTAATCCTTCACCGCCTGCTCGGTGTAGGCATAATAAAACGGAGGCACGGACGAAATCGCGTCGGCCCCCGCCCGCTCGGCATGGCGCGCCAGCTCGGCGCTGTCCTTCGTCGTCATCGCCCCGGTATGGGCGGTAACGGTAATACGTCCGCCATTCTCGGCCGCAACGGCCTCCAGTACCCTTTTGCGCTCCTCTACCGTCTGCAGCAGCCCTTCACCCGTTCCGCCGCCGACATAGACGCCTTGAACGCCTTTATCGATTAAAAAGCGGGTCAGACGTTTGACCGCCGCTTCGTCAATCTCCCCAAACTCGTCATAACAGGAGTTCATCGCAACATGAACCCCCGAAAACTTGCTATGCAGCGCAAACTCTCCCATCTTCCGCAGCCTCCCCATTTGTGTCTGATGACACTTCCAGACTCATTATAGTTGAACAAAGCTTATATAACAATATATTTTCATATTACGATAATTAATTTCTTAATTTGAAATTTGTAAACCTGTTAGACCTGGAAACCTAACACTTCCGCCGCTTCCGTAAAGCGTAGTGTTTGTCCCATCATTGGGGTATATGGGTGCAGGGGCGGGTTTGCCGGACTGGATGCCGTGGGCAGCGTCGGGGATGCCAGGTACCGGGAGCAGAGTGCGAAGTGACGAGGGTAGTCGGGATGCCGGGGCCGGCGTGTTTAAGAGCGATTTGTACCCGTTATTTTGGCGAAATGGGGTTCGAAGCGAAATAAGAGCGGTTTGCAGCTCGTATAATGCTCGGTAAGCCGTACTCGCACCTGTTTCGCTGGAAATAGGAGGTACAAACCGCTCTTAATCTCCAGCAGCAGCAAGCCATTATCCATTATCAGCCTAATAAGAGATGCAAACCGCTTTTATTTGTCAAAGCGATTGCCGGGTGCGAGCCTGCTCCGTTCCATACAACAAAAAAACCTGACCGCCAAGGCGGTCAGGGAATTCTGCGCTACTGATCCGGACAACTGTGGATCGGACACAGTTTGCCGGTAACAATTTTTTTCGCGATACGCTGTTACCCCTTCAGCAGCTCCTGCAGCTTGCGCAGCGCAGCAGCACGGTGGCTGATCCCGTTTTTGGCTTCCATCGGCATCTGGCTCATCGTCTGACCGGCACCCGGCACGTAGAAAAGCGGATCGTACCCAAAGCCGCCCTCGCCGAGCGGCCTATCCACAATAACGCCGGCGCATTCGCCCTCCACCGTTTGCTCAGGGGCATCCGGGTCGTACAGCGCCAGTACGCAGACGAACCGCGCCGGACTCAGCAGCCGGACTTCTTCACCGGCGACGGAAGCTTGCTCCGGCGCGATAGCGCCTTCTTCCACAAGCCGGTTCAGCTCCCGCAGCAGCTTGGCGTTATTGTCGCTATCCGCCGCGTCTTCTCCGGCATAACGCGCCGAGTATACGCCGGGAGCGCCGTTCAGCGCATCGACGCACAATCCCGAATCGTCGGCGAGAACCGGCAGGCCGAACGCTTTGGAGATGACTCTGGCTTTCTTGCGCGCATTCGCCTCGAACGTCTCTCCGTCTTCCACGATATCCGGGGCGTCCGGAAAATCGTTCAGACTGCGCACCTGAATGCCCAGCGGTTCGAACAAGCTGGCGAATTCCCGCGTTTTCCCGCTATTCCGGGTGGCGACGACGATCTCTTTATTTAGAGCCCGCATTCGCTTCAGCCCCCACGACGGAGACGATCGGCCCAAGTGTCTCCTTTTGCTTCGTTATCATCGCCCGGATGCCCGTCTCGGCTGCGGCCAGCAGCTCGTTCAGCTCATCGCGCGAAAACGGCGAATCCTCGCCCGTTCCCTGCACCTCGACAAATTTGCCCTGTCCGGTCATCACGACGTTCATATCGACCTTCGCCTGCGAATCCTCTTCATAATTCAGATCGAGGCATGTCCGGTTTTTGACAATCCCTACGCTGACCGAAGCGAGATAGTCGGTAATCGGCGATTTGCTGAGCTTCTGGTTCTGCATCAGCTTATGGATCGCATAGCACAGCGCTACGAACGAACCTGTAATCGAAGTTGTCCGCGTCCCCCCGTCTGCCTGAATAACGTCGCAGTCGAGCATAATCGTGCGTTCCCCGAGCGCCTCCAGATTAATGACCGAGCGGAGCGAACGGCCGATCAGACGCTGAATCTCCATCGTCCGTCCGCCGACCTTGCCCTTGGCCGATTCGCGCTGGTTGCGCACTTGCGTCGCCCTCGGCAGCATCGAATACTCAGCCGTGATCCAGCCTCTGCCCTGTCCTTTCATAAACGGCGGTACCTTCTCCTCGATCGTCGCCGTACAGATCACCTTCGTATCGCCCACTTCGATCAGAACGGAGCCTTCCGCATGCTTGATATAATTCGGCGTAATCTTTACCGCTCGCGTCTCATCGTATTGTCTTCCGTCGCCTCTCATGTCTTGCACCCCTGTCTAATCTATTTCCCGCTATAGCATTCGTTAAAGTCCGCCGGCACTTTCGCCGCAAAGACTACCTCATTTTACCAAATACCGCTTTGAAAAGAAACCAAGAATACAAACGATCCCCGCGGACAAGGCGGAAGCTGTCGCGGCTTCGCTTACGCCTGCCCGGGGGACCGGTAGCTACATCTTGATCGCGTTGACGCCGTTTGGCCGGGAAACCGGCTTGCTGTAGTTCTGGTTGTCGGTCGTCGTGACTTTGACGTCGTCGTTCACTTTAATTTGTACCTTAGCATCCCCGGCCGCTTCGGTCAAGGACAAGACGACCGATTGCAGCGCTTCTCCGGGAGCTTTCCGGTCCGGACCGAGCAGCGTGTCGGTAAAGTTGACCGTAATGATGCCGTCCTTGGACTCGATTTTGGGAAGCTCGACCGTAGATGCCATCACCGAGGATAAAGCGGATTTCTGCAGCGGCCCGGCGATCAGCTGCTCCAGCGTCGCTTTCGCCTTGTCGTCGGTAAGCTTCACCATCCGCGTCACCGGCACATAGTAAGGTTCCTGATTATCCATTTGCCCGAGGAAATACAGCGTTACCGGCGTAGACTGCCCGAACTCGGCGCCTTCCGCACGCTCCACGTTGATCCCCATCGCCCGGCTTAAAGCGCCATTGATCGGCAGGCCGCCGAGCGGCATCTGCTTCAGCTCCTTGCCCTCCACCCAGATCCGCACTTCCTGTACGTTCGAATAACCGGTTAGCGCCCAAGTGACCGCTTCCAGCAGTTTCCTTTCGTCAACTGCGCTATAAGTGGTAAATTCCTTGGAGAAATCGACCGTCGCTACCTTGGTTTCCGGATTGATATCGAGCCCTTTGATCGTGGTCCCCTTGGGCAGCAGCCCTGTGAATCCGACCGGTACGACTCCGATGCCCGCGCCGTCCACCATATACTCGAGCGTTTTGCGGGCGACCGCGTCGGTCGTAGGAACCTGAACCGTTACCGGAGCGACGAAATTGTTCCTGTCTTTCATATACAAAGTAACCGCAACACCTTTCTGCTGCACGCCTCCATTCACAGGAAGCGATGTAACATTCGGCGTCTCTGCCGCTCCTCCGGTACCGGTCGCGCTCTGCGGCGGATCGATCGGCTGGCTTTCCTTCGACTTCAACAGCGAGCAGCCTGACGTCAAGAGAACGGTAACACCGGCGACGGCGACCCATGTCGTCCATTTTGTTCGTCTCATATGGAATCCTCCTCTTTGTCCTTGTACTACTAGAGGTTGTTCAAAAAGTCCACTTTTGATCACGAAGCAGATACAGGAAGCCTACTCGACATCGAATATGGAATTCAGCCGGAACTTCCGGTGCTCACGTAGCTGCCACTACGCTCCGCTCCTCATTTCCTAGCTTCATCCCATCTTCTCGGTGCTGAAAACCGGACTTTTTGAACTCGTACTACTATGTATACGAGCTCCCGGAAATTTCATGACCAGTTTTTGTCCAATTGCGGGTACGGGCTATCCGGGTCTCATGAAACGGGAAACGTTGGGCAACAATGTAAAAGTGGCCATATGAGCACGATACGGAGGGATAACGTTGACTTACAGCTTGAACAGCCGCAAAGTGGCGGAAACGACGGCGGAATGGCTGCGCCAGAGAGGCGTGGACAAACGGGAAATCGGAGAGCTGGTGCTGTTTCTCCAGAAAGATTATTTCCCCGGCTTAACGCTGGAGGAATGTCTGGAATCGGTAGATCGCGTGCTTTCCAAACGGGAGGTGCAAAACGCGATATTAACCGGCATCCAGCTCGACGTGCTGGCCGAAGAAGGCAAGCTGCTCCCCGCGCTGCAGGAAATGATCTTTAACGACGAAGGGTTGTACGGGTGCGATGAGATTTTGTCGCTGTCGATCGTTAACGTGTACGGGAGCATCGGCTATACGAATTTCGGTTATATCGACAAGATGAAGCCGGGCATCCTGAAACGGCTGAACGAGAAAAACGGCAAGGACGTCCACACGTTTCTCGACGATATCGTCGGGGCGATCGCCGCCGCGGCCAGCAGCAGGATCGCCCACCGGATGCAGGCGGAACGGGAAACCGACGAACTGGTCGACGGAGGATGAACGACGGACGGTGACTGCGAGACCGGTGTCCGCCTTCGTTCAGTACCCCACGGAAAAGAGCGCCCTTCCTTCCCGCTTCCGGGAGGTTGGACGCTCTTTTTTCGCCTCAAAACTGCAAACACAAATAGCTAAGCGTGCCGAAGTCGTAGCTGCGATGTATGACCTCCGGCTTGCGGGACGGATCGCCGCTGCCCATCGCAATGTACAGAGGTACGAAGTGTTCCGCGCGCGGTACGGCTTGCCGGGCGTGGGGGGCCAGCTTCTCGTAGTCGAACAGCGCCTGCAGGTCGCCCCGCTCCATCTGTGCAAGCAGCCAATCGTCGAATTCGACCGCCCAAGGCTCCGGCGTTTTTTGGCCCCACAGCACCATCCGCAGATTGTGCACCGTTACGCCGCTGCCGATGACGAGGATGTCCTCGTCTCCAAGTCCGCGCAGCGCTTCCCCGATCGCATACTGTTCGCGAGGCGGAGTGTACGGATTCACCGACACCTGGACGACCGGAATAGCGGCGTCCGGGTACATCCGATGCAGCAGCGTCCACGATCCGTGGTCGAGACCGCGCGATTGATCCGCTGCAGCCTGAATGCCGTGCTTGCTTAACCGGTCCAGCACCATCGATCCGACGATGGAAGACCCGCGCGCCGGGTATTGGATCTGGTACAGCTCATCCGGAAATCCGCCGAAATCGTAAATCGTCTCGTACACGTCGTCCGAAACCGATACCGTCGTTACCGGGCGTTCCCAGTGAGCGGTAAAAATGACGATCGCCTTCGGCTTGTAACGTCCGGCAAGCCCGGACAAAAACCGGGTGTAATCCGTCTGTTCAATCGCCAGCATCGGCGAACCGTGAGCTAAAAATAATGAAGGTACCATGTACAACACCTCTATCCCGGAAGTAACTTACTTTATGTAAGTTAGTGTACATGAATAACTAGCTTCTGTCAACGAGCTGAGCCATCCGCCCCCCGGGCTCATCGCCCGTACCAGATCAACCCGTCTCTCTCCAGCTCGCGTACCCGCCCCGCGTCCCGCAAATACAACAGATGGGCGATCGTCTCGGACAATGCGAACCGGAGCTGGTGGATCGACAGCCGGTCGCCGAACAACGCTCTGCACAGCGCATAGGACGTATGCGGCTCGGCCAGCTTCTGTTCCATCGCTTCCAGACGGTCCTCATGGTGGCGCACGATCTCCAGCGCCCTCGTCCCGAACGTGCGAAACGGCTCCCGGTGGCCGGGATACGCAAGTTCCGCCTCCAGCCGGCTTACCTCCTCCAGACTGTCCAGGTACGAACGGAGCGGATTCTCGTCAAAGCCCGGGATGTAGCTCACATTCGGCGTAATCTGGGGCAATACGTGATCCCCGCAAAAAATGCGCGCCCGCTCTTCGTCGTGGAAAATCAAATGTCCCGCGGCGTGGCCCGGCGTCACGATCGGCCGGTACAGCCGGTCTCCGATCCGGTACGGCTCGTCCGCCCCGATGACGGTTAATTCCGGCTGCGGAGACACTTGCGAGATGAAGCCCGTCATATGATCCTTCATCTGCTCCAGCGTCGCTTCCTCCATCCCGTGCCGGCGGAACAAGTCGAGCAGGGTGACGCTCATCGTCTCCCCTTCGCCCCACAATGCGGCCGTCTGCGCTTTTCCGGTACCCGATATGTGCACAGGAGCGCTCGTCAGTTGCTGGAACCAGCCGCTCAAACCGTAATGGTCGGGATGATGGTGCGTCAAGACGACTTTCTCGAGCGCGGACGGTGACAGATCGAGCTCAGTCATCACTTGACCCCACAGCGTCTCCGCCTCCGGCGTATGCAGGCCGGGATCGATCACCGTCCAGCCGGAACGGGACCGGACCACATAGCTGTTCACCCACCGCAGCGGAAACGGCAGGGGCACTTTCACTTGAACGAGCGAATCATCCAGAATATGTACCGGTTTGATCACGATTTTTTTCCTTCCTTCGTGCCTGTCATGATGAGCCTCGGCGAACAAGTCTCGTCATAAGCGCCGCCGTCGTAAGCGCCGTATACGAGGTCGATGCGCAGCCCCGCAGCCTCCGCCATCGTCTGAAACTGCTCCAGCCCGTAACCTTTGACCTGCTCGTCGTAATGTCTTTCCGGTTGGCCCGGCTCGCGGATGACGATCCGTTTGCGGATAAAGCCGTCTTCAACGGTACGTCTCTCCTCGATAAGCCAATCCCCCTCCTGCCGGCTTGAGAAAGGGACCAGATTCCGCACCACGTAAGCCGCATTCATAAAATCGATAATAAACCGGCCGGCCGGCTTCAACAGCCGGCTTATTTCCTGAAGCACCTTCCCGTTCTCGCGGTCGTCGTCGAAGTAACCGAACGAGGTGAACAAATTCACGACGGCGTCGAACGGGCCTTCGGCCGGCACGTTGCGCATATCCCCTTGCAGCCATTCGACCCGGCCGCTATCGTCGCGCTCGCGGGCTACATCCAGCAAAACGCCCGACAGGTCGACCCCCGTTACCCGGTAGCCGAAATCGGCCAGCGCCATCGAATGTCTCCCCATTCCGCAGCATAGATCGAGCACGGAGGAGCCCTCCGGCAGTTCGAGCCAATCGATCATCGATTTCACTTCTTCATACGCTCCGGCCGTGTCGCGATGCTTGTACACGATCAAGTAATCGTCTCCGAAGCTTTGCTCATACCATTTGTCCATCTTCCGGTATCGCACCTTCCCCCATGATTGTGAACCTTTCATTGGCGTTGCATACGAGCGTTACGACAACCCGTCTGTCAGAAAGCTCTCCTGGACCTCCGGAAATTCGACTCCGTCTAGCCAGGCGAGCACGAACCGTTCCAGCGCGATCGGCTCCGGCGGCACGTCGCCCGGATTGCGCACGTCGCCGAACACTCTCTCTACCGAGAGCAGCTGCGATTCGTGGGCAAGCAGCGCCCTCGCTTTGTTTTTCCAGTCCGGCGTTACGTCCACGGTAACGGTAGGCGGACGAAGCGGGTCCTGGATCAGCCAGTTGTAATAATAGTACAGCTTTTTGACCGACGGACACTTTCCGCCGACAACCGCTTCGCGAACTGCATGATGAAGCGCGATATGATCGGCATGGCCGGACATTCCGTCTTCGCCGAACGTCAGCACAACCTCCGCCCCGGTCTTCCCGATATAATCGACGATTTCGGCGACCAGCCGTTCTCTCGGAACTTGCGACAGTTTCCCGTCCGGATGCCTGAGCAAATCGATGGATGTTATCCCCATTATTTCGCAAGACTCGCGGAGTTCGATTTCCCGCTTCTCCGCCAGCTCCTGTCTCGTCATCGGCGGAAGATACCCGCTCTTGCCCGCGTCCCCGTCGGTAGCGCACAGCAGCACGGGCCGAACCCCGCGGCGGACGGCTTCCCTAATCGTACAAGCGCTCGTGAACGTCTCATCGTCCGGATGCGCGGATATCCAAGCTATCGTCGTTGTCACAGGAGACCCACCTTCCTCTGGCTTTGTCTGATATCGATTGTACCATTGTACGCTCCCGGGCAAAAGGGCGCATCGGTTATCCAAGCTCCGAAACAGCGCTAGCGGCAGACCCAAGGGGGATCGTTCCCGCAGCCCTTTCCCTGATTCACATTCCTGCCAGGACGCCGGGACACTCAGAAATCTGAAACGCAGGAAGCCGCAACTCAAAAAAAAGACGTCCGCCGGCTTCAAACCCGGGAACGTCCTCTCTCATTACGTATTCGATTGGTAGCGCGAAGTCGCGATCCGCTCCTGCAGCAGCTCGTGGAACCGGTCCTCGTCAAGCGGCAGCTCGACCCAGCCGTCGGTCCATGCGGACAAGTACATCGCGTTCGACAGCGTGAGGCCGCGGATGCCTTCCTCGCCGGGGGCGATCAGATTCACGCCGGTGCGGATCGAATCGACCCAGTTTTGGGTGATCGCCTTGTGCGCCTTCGAATCGGTGGATACCGGCACATCGCATTTCCAGCATTCCGGCTGGCCGAATGCGCCCTTGAACGTCTGGTTGAACTCCGGCTCCGATACGCGCAGACGCCAGAAGGTCAGCTTGCCGTCCTCAATGACGATTTTGCCGCGCTCTCCGGTCACTTCCAGCCGGTTCGTACCCGGCGCTTCCGCCGTCGTCGTAATGAATACGCCCGTCGCCCCGTTCGGATATTCGACATAGGCGGTTACTTCGTCTTCCACCTCAATATCGCGGTATTTGCCGAACGAGCAAAACGCGCGGACTCTCGACGGCAGCATGCCGACCGTCCATTGCCACAGGTCGAGCTGGTGCGGACACTGGTTAAGGAGGACACCGCCGCCTTCGCCGGCCCACGTCGCCCGCCATTTGCCGGAATCGTAGTAGCTTTGGGACCGATACCAGTTCGTGATGATCCAGTTCGTACGGCGGATTTCCCCGAGCTCGCCGCTGTCGATCAGATCTTTGAGCTTCTTGTACAAAGGAATCGTCCGCTGGTTAAACATCATCGCGAACTTGACGCCGCTGGCCGCTGCCGCTTCGTTCATCTCCCGCACTTGCTTCGTATAGACGCCGGCCGGCTTCTCGCACAGGACGTGAATGCCGCGGGCGAACGCTTTCATCGCCGTGGAAGGATGGTCGAAATGCAGGTTGCAGATCAGGATGGCGTCAACCGTTCCCGAGTCCAGCATCGCGTCCACCGATTCGAACGTATGCAGCGCCTCGCCGAACTGCTCCTTCGCCCAGCGCAGCCGGTCGGCGCTGATGTCGCACACGGCGGCCAGCTCGGCGCCGTTGATCTCGCCTCCCGAAACATAACGGGCGTGCGCCGTTCCCATATTGCCGATCCCTACGATACCGATTCGTACTCGATTCATCTCTATTCGCTCCTCACAGCAACGATTTGATATAAGCGATATTGTCGGCCAGCAATTGCTCGGTCGGAGCCGATTGGCTGAAATCTTCGAAGCTGACCCAGCCGTCGTATCCGACGCTTTTCAGATCGCCGATCACCTGGCGCCAGTTGGCGCAGCCTTCATGAATCGGGGCGGACACCGTTCTCCACAACGGATCGTTTTCGGTTTTACGGTCCGGGGTCCGCTCCGGCCATGCGTTTTTGATATGAACGTGAGCCAAATATTCGTCCAGCAGCTCCAGCCCCATCCGATACTGCTCGTACCCTTCGTAAACCATATTGCCGGGATCGTAGATGACGCCGATTCTCGCCGGATCGAGTCCTTCCACAAGCCTTCTGGCCAGCCCTGCGCTCGGAGCGATAAAGTTCATATGCATCTCGATCAAGCCTTGAACGCCGTACTGACCGGCCAGCTCCTGAACGCCCTCCAGATAGGCCCGGCCTTCCTTGAACAAGTCGCCGTACGCTCTCGTCCGGTTATAGCCCGGTACGGCCACCCGGATCGAAGGTGCGCCAAGCAGCTTGGCGGTACGCATGTCCCGCTCGACGGCGGCCAGATCCCCCACCTTCAAATAACAGCCGAGATTGACGCAAGCCAGCCCCGCATCGTCCATGAGACGTTTGACGGCAAGCAGCTCTTGCTCGGACGAATCCACATGAATCGTACTGTGATTGTTGCCCCAGAACGAAGGCTTCTCCTGAAGCTTGCCCGGATCGATCGGCGCCACCCGCCATTCGACACCGTCGTAGCCGTGCCGGCTCAAGGCGGACACCGTATTCTCTACCGTATACTCCGGCATCATGACCGTAAATACCGCAAATTTCAAGTTAGACACTCCTTCGGCCGTGCAGCTCCGGATCGACAGCTTCTGTTTGATCGGAAGCGCGGCATTCGTTTCCTCCATGCTACCATATCCGGAGATTCCGGCACTTCTTTCTCGTTGCCGAATCGGCTCGGATCATTTAACTGTCATTGGTGTGATACCGCCTCTCGTCTCCCTGCGGTATTGATCGGGCGTACAGCCTACCCGGCTTTTGAAGATGCGGGTAAAGTGGGACGGATGCTTGAAGCCGACCTTGTAGCACACGTCGGTAACGGACATTTCGCGACTGAGCAGAAAATGAATTTTCGCCTGGTTGATTCTGCGGTGGTACAAATAATCGAATATCGTCGCACCCGTCACTTCCTTGAACAGCTTCGACAAATAATATTTATTTAAATGAAGGTGCTCCTCCAAATCTTCGAGATGCAAATCTTCCTGGTAATGCTCCTCCAAATACCCGACGATGCTTTGCACATGACGCTCTTTATCCGACGGGAACGCGTTCGGCGAATCGGCCGATTGCTCGCACAGCTCGTACACCTGGAGCAGGAGATCGGCAAATACGAGCAGTTGCCGGTCTTTGGACGTCTTCCCTCCTTCGGCTTGCAGCGCCAGCATCCGTCTCAGCTTCGACTCCACTTCCTCCCGTACGTCCCCCGACAGATGGATGCGATGGTTTCTCAGCTCGTGGAACGGCTGCAGCACGTTAACGGAAAACGCCACGTCCGCAAACGATTTCATAAACACCGGGTCGAAATGAACGATCGTCCTCTGGTAGGGGACGCTTAGATCGACTTTCGGGCAATGCAGCGTCATCCCGTGCATCAGAATCAGATCGCCCGGCGACAGCACGAATATTTTATCCCCGATCAAATAGGTGGTCTTGCCCCCATGAAAATAATAAAGCTCGAAATGCGCATGCGAGTGAAACGCCATGTTCCCCCCGGCTTCGCTGTAGAATACGTCTAACGGCTTGAATAAAACGGCGCTCACCGTGCTGTCCTCCTTGCATAACCGAACCGTTACGGATCGCTATAGTTCTTGGGTTGACACCAGTGTATCACGCGGGGAGCGCGCCATAAAGCTAAAAAGCCTCCGCCCCGGAAGGAGCGGAAGCAAAAACGAACAGCAGCCGGAAGCCCAAACCCGCTGCGGCAGTCGCGCGCACGTAAGTGTGACCGGGACTAGAAACTACCGGCGCGGTACGACCGTATCGGCCGTTACCAGATACATCCATTGGCCGTCCGACGAAGCACCCGTCAGCCAGGACCTCTGCGGAACATCCCGGAACAGGTTGCGGCTTTGCCCGCTTTCCGCATCTGTTGCATACACATGGTGACTACTCTACTCATTTGACGTCCCTTCCGCTTGGAAAGTTTCGGGATATATGGAGGGTTCTCGGATGTGAAACGCCGCCATAAGAAGTTCCGAACAATTGCAGCTTGAATTTTGGAACCGGATCGCATATAATTCGTTTAAACATTTAAACATAGTAACGGAGTTGAAAGTCTGAAATCCTTAGCCAACGCACGCAGTAACGGAAATGAGCATGCCAAACAAGCCGTTCTCTAAACGACTTTTGGTAATTTATGGTTTAATCAAAGTCAAGTCGTAGTGGCCATTATACGGTAA
>NZ_JARBDB010000041.1:0-1785 GCF_036577605.1 Paenibacillus sp. GYB004 | reverse complement strand
AAAATAGCCCCTACTCGGGGTTAAATCGCATCCATTACGCTGTACGGCATCAAAGATGACCTTGCTTTCTTTACTGCGTCCGCTGCCTCGGTTAAATCATCAAAATTACCAAGATGTATGTGTCTACCTTTCAACCTGATAGCAGCCTTCCACTTTTTGTTATGCTTATCCCAACAAACCCCACGAATCCCGCTGGTTCTATTGCTTTTAAGAGCTCCTTTGATGTTCTGTTTGTTCTCGGATGCAGTGACCTCTCGTAAATTTAACCTGAGATTATTCAAAGTGTCATGATCGCGGTGATCGACCTCTAAGTCAATCGCTGTTTGTAAAATCCAACGATGCAATCTGACAGTGGTTTTTCTCCCGTTCTCATGCATAATTGGACCTTTCACGTAAAATGATTGAGTATCCGGATGCCAATATGCGTGCCATCTCCCAGGTAGTTCCTTCACCCTTTCAAGATCAGCAACATCAATTTTCGTCTCAAGCACAGTACCATCTCTTCGTCTTAAAAATATAACTGCAATGTCTCCTCGTACCTCATACTGATTCTTCATAAGCAAATGACGCCATCCTTTCGTAAATAACAAAAAGACACCTTCATTTTTTTGAAAGTGTCTTACGATCGGCTCGGTGCTGTGCTCAGTTTACAATGCGAATGGTCGGATTCGATATCTTCATTTTCCCCGTCAACCCCGTGGCGACAACATAAAAGTCGATCTGCGTTGTACCAATCGGGATAACCAACTGCGGCGTGCTATGGATCGCCTCAGCCAACATTAAGTTCACACCGTCGAAATTACCCGTAAGGCTATACGTGTTTTGAGTGGTGCCTATGCAGTTTACCTTAACAGCGATCGAGTCTAGTGCCGTTAAGTCCTCGAACTTTATACGAGCAAGACCCTCGATTTTTGTTCCGGGCGTGAACCCTGTCGTGATGTTTTGGTACATGCTTACGGTCGCTTTCGTGGCCACGTCGATAACCTGCTCGTTGTATGCAATAGTGCCGTCGTTATAAAAATTTTTCGTCCGGACCCCGCCGACGAAACTCCAGCTTGTCGCTCCGCCAGAGCTATCCCCAGTCAAAATGCCGTTAGTTAACAAGTTGTTAGTATCGTTGAGCGACTTGGACAACATGTTCTCTTTTGAAAATCGAAGGGCCGCATTAAGGTCCTCATAAAGCTTCCGACCCATCCTCGCCGCGCCTGCTGCGTTAGGGTGCGTACCGTCGTCACTAAGACCGGCGATAATATTTCGACCGCTCGAATCGACCAAGGCGCTAAACATATCGCAGAGGATAACGTCCTTGTTGTTATAAGCGTAGTCCCGAATGAACTTATTGATCGCGTTGAGATTAGCGAGCCGCTGATCAGTGTTGCACTGGACGGACGGCGGTACAGTCGCGATTACGAGTTTACTGCCGTTGTCTTTGATCCGTTTGTAAATCGTAGTGAGATTTGCTATCGTCGTCGCCGATGCTGTGTCGGTTAGGACGTCATTCGTGCCGCCGAGCACATGGACGTAATCGGACTTATACTGCAACACATCATTATCGATCCTAGCTAGCATTTGTGTCGTTGTGTTGCCGCCGATGCCGGCCTGTTTTAGAACCTTGATGTGTCCTCCGGTTAAGAGCTGCGTCCAGTAAAAAAATCCGGTAGGCTGCCAATAATAGTTAGCGGTGCCGCTGAATGGACCATTTTGGTTGGTGATCGAGTCGCCATAAAGGACAAAGGTCGGCCAATCGTTTCGATTTATGGAACCACTCCCACCGCCTCCGGTCAA